>DASQWY010000183.1:0-6390 GCA_035640005.1 Actinomycetes bacterium | reverse complement strand
CCTTGATGCCGGCCTTGGCGACCGAGCCGAAGTCGCTGATGCCCTTGGGGTTGCCCCTGGGGACCAGGAAGGCGTTGGGCGCGCAGTACACGGGGTCGGAGAAGGACGCCTGCTTGCAGCGCTCGGGGAGGATGAACATGCCGGCGGCGACCACGTCGAACCGGTTGGCGTTCAGCCCCGGGATCAGCTGGCCGAAGTCCACCTGGACGCCGTGCAGGTCGTTGATGCCGACCGCCTTCCAGATCGACTTGTGCACCGACGGGTCCTCGCCGGTGAGGTTGCCGCCCTGCTGGAAAGCGTAGGGCGCCTCACCCGCGAACCCCACGGTGATGTAGCCCTGCTTCTTGGCCTTGGCGAGGGTGCCGCCGCCTCCGCCGCCGGCCGAGGTGCGCGTGCACGCGTCCAGCACCCCCGGTACGGCGACCAGCCCGGCCGCGAGGGCACCGCGCCTGAGGAAGTCCCGCCGGGTCCACCTGATCTCGCTCACCGCGACTCCTCCGATAAACCGGGCACCCAATATGGGTTCCCCGGACCCCTCCGCTCTAAGGGGTTGGGGCGACGATCGGCTGTGGCCTGACGCTAACCCTGGCTTGTAGGATTGTCAACAATCGGAGGATCCACCCGGCCCGTCAGGAGGCTTCCGTATGGCCGCGCCCACGACCGTTGGCATCCTGTACCCGGGCTATGCGGCCGAAGACGACTACCCGATCGTCGAGAAGCTCATCGGCGCGGAGGTCGCCCTGCCGGTGGTGCACACGTCGGTGGGCGAGGACGCCCACCGGGTCGACGCGCTGCTGGACCTCGGCGACGCCGACCGCCTCGCCGATGGCGCGGAGCGGCTCCGCCCGCTGCAGGTGGACGCGGTCGTGTGGGCATGCACCAGCGCCAGCTTCGTGTTCGGCTGGGACGGCGCGCGGGCGCAGGTGGACGCGCTGGCGGGCCTGCTCGGCGTGCCCGCCTCCAGCACCTCGTTCGCGTTCGTGCACGCCGCGCGGGCATTGGGGGTCGCCAGGGTGGCCGTCGCCGCCACCTACCCGGAGGAGGTCGCCAGCCACTTCGTCGCCTTCCTCCGCCGCGGCGGGGTCGAGGTGCTGCGGCTGTCCAGCCGGGGGATCCTCACCGCCGCCGAGGCCGGCGCGCTGGGCCGCGAGGACGTGCTGGAGCTGGCCGCGGCCAACGACCACGCCGACGCCGACGCCGTCCTGCTCCCGGACACCGCGCTGCACACCGCCGCGTGGCTCTCGGAGCTGGAGGAGCGGGTCGGCAAGCCGGTGCTCACCGCCAACCAGGTCAGCGCCTGGGACGGTCTGCGGGTGGCGGGGCATACTGGGGCGCACGTCGGGCTCGGTTCGCTGTTCGCCACCGGTCGCGGCGGCGAGGGGGGATCGTGAGCCGAAGCGGGATCGCGGCAATGGACGAGCTGCCCGGCCTGGGACCGCTGAACGCCGAGTCGACGGCGAGCATCATCGCCCGGCGGCTGCGGACGGCGATCATGTACGGCTCCCTGCCGCCCGGCGGGCAGCTCAACGAGGTCGAGCTGGCGGCGCGGTTCGGCGTGAGCCGCGGCCCGCTCCGCGAGGCGATGCAGCGGCTGGTCCAGGAGGGGCTGCTGCGCAGCGTGCGCAACCGGGGCCTGTTCGTGGTGACCCTCACGCCCGACGACGTGCGCGACATCTACATCGCGCGACGGGCCGTCGAGCGCGCCGCCGTCTCGCTGATCCTGCCGCGCGACGGCGCGGGCGCCGCCGGCCGGCTCGGCGAGGTCCACCGCCAGATGCGGGAGGCCGCCGCGCGCGCCGACTACCCCGCCCTCAGCGACGCCGACCTGCGCTTCCACGAGGTGCTGGTGGCCGCGTCCAAGAGCCCGCGCCTGATGCGCATGCACGGCACCCTGCTGGTGGAGTCGCGCATGTGCATGACCGCGCTGCAGAGCACCTACCGGCTCCCCGACGAGGTAGTCACCGAGCACGGCGCGCTGGTGGACGGGCTGCTGGAGGCCGACGAGGAGCGGCTGTTCCGGTTGATCGACGCGCATATGCAGGACGCGCTGCTGCGGCTGATCCCGGCCGGCGCCTCCGGCTGACGGCTTGGCGCGGCGCGTGTGGTTGCCCGCACGCGCGGGGTGTGGTAGTCAGATTGTCGACAATCCTACACCGAGGGACGAGCCATGGCGCACCTGTCTCCCCTGCTCCACCAGGCCACCCCGGTGCTGGCGGCCCGCGGCGAAGGCGTCCACCTGTACGGCGAGGACGGCCGCCGCTACCTCGACTTCACCGCGGGCATCGGCGTCACCAGCACCGGCCACTGCCACCCGCGGGTTGTGGAGGCCGCGCAGCGCCAGGTCGCCACGCTGATCCACGGGCAGTACACCACGGTGCTGCACCGGCCGCTGCTGACCCTGGCGGAGCGGCTCGGCGAGGTCCTCCCCGCCGGGCTGGACGCGGTGTTCTTCGCCAACTCCGGCAGCGAGGCGGTGGAGGCCGCGCTGCGGCTGGCCCGCCACGCCACCGGCCGGCCCAACCTGGTGGTCTTCCATGGGTCCTTTCACGGCCGCACCGTCGGCGCCGCCTCGCTGACCACCTCCGGCACGAAGTTCCGCGCCGGGTTCGCGCCGCTGATGGCCGGCGTGGCGGTCGCGCCGTTCCCGTATGCCTACCGCTACGGCTGGGACGAGGCCACCGCCACCGAGTTCGCCCTCCGCGAGCTGGACTACCTGCTGGCGACGGTGAGCGCGCCGGAGGAGACGGCCGCGTTCGTGGTGGAGCCGGTCCTCGGCGAGGGCGGCTACGTCCCGGCGAGCACGGCCTTCCTCGCCGGCCTGCGCGAGCGCGCCGACCGGCACGGCATCCTGCTGGTCGCCGACGAGGTGCAGACCGGCTACGGCCGCACCGGACGGTTCTGGGGCCACCAGCACTTCGGCGTCCCCCCCGACATCTTGGTGACCGCCAAGGGCCTGGCCAGCGGCTTCCCGCTGTCGGGGATCGCCGCCTCCGGCGAGCTGATGGCCAAGGGCTGGACCGGCTCGCAGGGCGGCACCTACGGCGGCAACGCGGTGGCCTGCGCCGCCGCCCTCGCCACCCTGGATGTGATCCAGCAGGAGGGCCTGGTCGACAACGCCCGCGTGCGGGGCGCCCAGCTCCAGGACGGGCTGCGCAAGGTCGCCGCCGACCACGCCGTGATCGGCGACGTCCGCGGCCTCGGCCTGATGGTCGGCAGCGAGTTCACCGGCGCCGACGGCCAGCCGGACACGGCCACCGCGGAGGCCGCGCAGCGCGCCGCCGCCGACCGCGGCCTGCTGCTGCTCACCTGCGGCGCCTGGGGCAACGTGGTGCGGATGATCCCGCCGCTGATCGTCGACGCCGGGCAGGTCGACGAGGCGCTGGCGATCTGGGCGGAGGCGGTCCGCGCCGCCGAGGAGCGGCAGGGATGAGCGGCGGCCCGGCCGTGGCGTTCACCGCCGAGGAGCTCGCCGCCCGGGTCGCCAGGACGCGGTCGGCGATGCGCGAGCGCGGGCTGGCGGCGCTGTGCGTCGCCGGCCCGGAGAACGTCTACTACCTGCTCGGCCTGAACCACCAGGGCTACTTCGCGTTCACGCTGCTGTTGCTGCCGCTGGAGGGCGAGCCGCTGCTGGTGACCAGGGCGATGGAGCGGCCGACCGTGGAGGCGCAGGCCCCCGGCTGCGTGCACGTCCCCTTCGGCGACGGCGAGGACCCGGCCGCCGCGGCCGCGCGGGCCGTCCGCAAGGCGGCCGCGCCCGGGGACCGGGTCGGCGTCGAGCGCGCCTCCATGTACCTGCCGGTTGCCGTCTGGGAGCGGCTGCGGGCCAGCCTGGACGGCCTGGACTGGGCGGACGGCTCCGGGATCGTCGACGCGGTCCGGGCGGTCAAGTCGCCCGCGGAGATCGCCTGCATGCGGCGGGCGGCGGCGATCTCGGACCAGGCGATGCAGGCCGCCGTCGCCGCCGGCGGCGCGGGCGTCAGCGACCGGCAGGTCGCCGCCGCCGTCTACCACCGGCTGCTGCAGGCCGGCAGCGACCACCCCGGCATCGTCCCGCTGATCCGCCCCCGCGAGGTCCTGCTGCAGGAGCACCTGACCGGCCCGCACGACCGCCTGCTGGCGGCCGGCGACGAGCTGCTAGTGGAGCTGTCGGCCTCCGTCGGCCGCTACCACGCCCCGCTGAGCCGGATGCTGTACCTGGGCCGGGTCCCGGCCGGCGCCGAACGCGTCGCCGAGGTCGCCCTCGGCGCGCAGGAGGCCGTCCGCGCCGCCCTCCGCCCGGGCGCCGTCACCGGCGAGGTCTACGCCGCCTGGCAGCGGGCCGTCGACCAGGGGCTCGGCCACCCCCGCTACCGGCGCCACAACTGCGGCTACCTGGTCGGCATCGGCTTCCAGCCGAGCTGGGTCGGCGGCGGCGTCCCGGTCGGCATCCGCGACGGCAGCGACCTGGTGGTCGCCGAGGGCATGACCTTCCACGTCCTGTCGTGGCTGCTCGGCCAGGGACCGGCCGACTACGTTGTCTCCGACACCATCCTGGTCACCCCCGCAGGCGGCGAGCTGCTCACCACCACGCCACGCCACCCGCTGGTCGTGCCCTAATCGGATTCGTGTATTGCGAGAACGGAGGCGAGCCGACGGTGATCAGAGCGGCTGTCAAGGCAATACACGGATTCGATTACCTCGATTAGGAGATCGGCCGATGCGCATCACCGGACTGCGAGCCACCCCGGTGGCCGTGCCGTTCCGCGAGGACGAGCTGTGGGCGTTCGGCGGCCGCCGCGGCATGGTCAGCGTGCTGCTGGAGGTGACCACCGACGAGGGCGTGACCGGCGTCGGGGAGGCGGCCGCCTACCCGTCCGCCGAGGTCGTGCTGGCCGTCATCCGCTCGCTGGAGCCCCTGGTCCTCGGGGAGGACCCATTCGCGATCGAGCGGATCGGCAAGCGGATCGAGGTGGTCGGCACCTGGCACCACGTCAAGGCGACCAGCCCGGGCATCGCCGCGGTCGAGATGGCCTGCTGGGACGTTGTCGGCAAGGTCTGCGGCCAGCCGCTGGTGAACCTGTTCGGGGGCCGCGTCCGCGACCAGGTGGAGTTCTTCTGGTACCTGAGCCGCAAGTCGCCGGCGGAGGTCGCCGCCGACGCCCAGGCCGGCGCCAAGGCCGGCTTCCGCGCCTTCTACCTGAAGGTCGGCTCCGACAACCCCAACGACGACGTCGAGCGGGTGGAGGCGCTGCGCGACGGCGCCGGCCCGGACGCGCTGATCCGCGTGGACGCCAACGAGGCCTGGTCCTCGGCCGCGGCGGTCCGGATCGTGCGCGAGCTCGAACGGTTCGGGCTGGAGCTGGTGGAGCAGCCCGTCTCCGGCCGCAACCTGGCGGAGATGGCCTACGTGCGTGGCAGGATCGGCGCGCCGCTGCTGGCCAACGAGGCCTCGTGGACCCGCTACGACCAGCTCGAGGTCATCCGCCACGGCGCCGCCGACGTGCTCTCGGTCGACAACCAGATGGACGGCGGCCTGCTCAACCTCAAGCGCTCCGCCGGGCTGTGCGAGGCCGCCGGGCTGCCCGTCCTCAAGCACAGCCTCGGCGAGCTCGGCGTCGCCGTCTATGCCGCGGTGCACGTCATGGCCTCCACGCCGAACTTCCTGTACGCCAACCAGTCGTACGCGTCGTTCCTGGCCGACGACGTGGTCGCCGGCGCCGGCCCGCTCCCCTACGTTCACGGCCGCCTGGAGGTCCCCCGCCAGCCCGGCATCGGCGTGGACCTGGACCCCGAGCGGGTCGCCCGCTACGCCGAGCTGTACGAGCGGAAGCGCCAGGACTTCGCCTTCCACGACCGCGCCGTGCTGGCCGCCACCCCGGTGATCCCCAAGCTCTGAGCCGCGACCGGCGATCAACGCTCGACGCCCGTTTCCGCCCGGCAAGGGAGAGGTTGACAGCGTTTCTGTAGTTGTTCGCTAATGGGGTGCTCGTGAGGAAGTCCCGCCGCCCGACACGGGAGGTCCCATGGCCGGCCGCTCCCTCCCACGCCCCCACCCCCTGCTCGCGCTGGTCGCGCTGGTCTGCGTCCTGGCCGGCGCGGTCGCCCCCGCCTCGGCGGCGCCGGGCGGCGGGCGGTCCGGCCAGCCGAGGATCCTCAGGGACGAGTACGGCGTCCCGCACGTCTACGCCGCCAGCCTCTCGACCCTGTTCTTCGGCGTCGGGTACGCCCAGGGCCAGGACCGGCTGTGGCAGGCCGACATCCACCGACGCCTCGGCACCGGCACGCTGTCGGACCTGCTGGGCCCGTCGGTGCTGCCCGGTGACGTCCTCGCCCGCCAGCTGTTCGGCTCGCGGGCGCGGCGGGCGGCACTGTTCGCGCAGGCATCTCCGCTGACCCGGACGGTGCTGCAGT
>DASQWY010000182.1:0-5182 GCA_035640005.1 Actinomycetes bacterium | reverse complement strand
GGGGGGGACCCGCCGCACGGACCCGCCGGGGAGCCTGATCTGGACCTGGGGCACGGACGCCTCCTGGAAGGGAAGTTCGGGCTGAACGTCGGATGGTACAGGCGCCAGGACGGGCGACATACGGCTGGGCCTGGCCGGCCGAGCAGTTGGCCACCATGGCGCTGGAAGGTCATGAACGCGCAGTCGGCATTTATCATCCCGACCACCGTCGCGGCCGGCCGGCTCAGGTCTCGTTCGCCATGGGAAGTTGCAGGTAGTCCAGGCCGCGCAGGTCCAGCCAGGCGCGGCCGGGGCCGCGCACCAGCCGCAGAAGCACCTCGTCGCAGGTCGCACAGCGGGCGACCACGCCAGGCGCGTGGTCGAAGACCCGCACTCCCGCCATCGCCCCGGTCCACCCGCAGGTGCCGCAGCCCGCGACCGCGGCGGTGACCTCAGGGCGGAAGACGTCGTGGAGCGGGCCCGTGAGCGCGTTGCCGTCGGTCCATTCGGTGGGGCCGGTCATCGCTGCCCCCTCAGGTGCCGTTAGGTCCGAATCGTTCGGTCTTGATCCGTTCTGGCGCGTACCGCCGGTCGGCCAGCAGGTTGGCGACGGCCTCCACGAACCCGGTCGGGCCGCACACAAACAGACCCCAACGCGTCTCCCGGTACCCCCGTCCACGAGGGCCAAACAGCTCGCACTGCTGTGGCCCGCCGGTCAGCCGCTGATTGTCTCCTGCCGGTTGATTCCCGCCCGGCCATCAGGTTACTTGGGTGGTGTTGCTGCCTTGCCCGCAAGGAGGGTGCCGTGAGCTATGCCGGGCAGTTGCTGGACACCTACCCACGCGACTTCAACGTCGACGCCGGCGTGCTGGCCACCACCATCGACGCGCTCAACGACTGCGCCCAGGCGTGCACCGCCGACGCCGACGACGACCTGAGCGAGCACAACGTCGCCGAGTTGGTCAAGTGCATCCGGCTGTGCCTGGACTGTGCCGACGTCTGCGACGCCACCGTCAGGGTCACCAGTCGCCAGACCGAGTACGACGCCGGCGTCACCAAGCCGCTGCTGGAGGCCTGCGCAGCCACTTGCAAGAGCTGCGGCGACGAGTGCGAGCGGCACGCCCAGATACACGCGCACTGCCGGGTGTGCGCCGAGGCCTGTCGGCGCTGCGAGCGGGCCTGCCGGGAGCTGCTGGCCGCCATGCAATAGGAGCTGAGCGGGTCAAACGCCACGTCCAGATCATGCTTGGTCACCGCTCCCGCGGTCCACGGCGGCAATCGTGACCACGCACCTGGTCCGGTCCTATCATGACCAGCTAGTCGGGCCGGGCGGCTCGTCTCGTGGCCCGATCGAGGACCTCACCGCAGGGGGAACCAGGCATGGAGCAGGAGCGGGCGCGCGCGCTGTTGCGCCAGGAGCGCCGGCGGCTGCAGCGGCTGCTGGCAGCGGTCGACGCCGACCACGACCGTGTCTCCACCGCCGACGAGGTCGCTGAAGACCTGGTCGACGGGGCCGACCGGCGCACCAGCGAGGAGACCGACGAGGCGCTCGCGCGCCAGCTCACCCAGCGCTTGCAGGCGCTGCGGCGGGCCGAGGGCCGCCTTGCGGCGGGCACCTACGGCCGCTCGGTCCTGAGCGGCCAGCCGATCCCCGACGAGCGGCTGGAAGCGTTTCCGCTGGCCGAGGTGACCGTGGAGGAGGAGGCCGCGCAGGAGCGTGCCGATCGGCCGTTGGTGGAGGCGCTGGAGCGCGCCGCCGACGGCCAGGATGGCGCCACCGTCGAGGGTGAGGACCGGGCGGGCCGCGATCGCGATCAGCTGGATGCGGCGCGGTTTGGCCCCTCGCGCGAGCCGTTCCAGGTCCTGGACGACCCGGCGGTGCAGGACGACCAGCTCGTGGAGGACGACGAGACGACCTTCGACGAGCCGCAGCCCGAGCACGACCCGGCCCTACCTGCGCTGCCCGACGGCGTCGCCGAAGACGACACCGGCCGCATCCGGCTCCTCCCCCCCTAATCGGCGGCGCCGAGCGCTCCTCCCAGCTCGGTCGTGGCGGCCGAGCGGCTTTCCGTTGTCTGAGGCCATCCGTGCGGGCGTTCTACGGGGCCGTGTGGTGCAATGAGTCGGGATGGCCGGCCTGCCTCTTCGACTGTTCAACACGCTCGGGCGCGAACTCCAGCAGTTCGTCCCCCTCGAAGCCGGAACGGCACACGTCTATACGTGTGGTCCCACCGTGTACGCCTACCAGCACATCGGCAATCTGCGCGCCTACGTCTTCGCCGACACGCTGCGCCGCGTGCTGGAGTGGAAGGGGTACGAGGTGACCCACGTCATTAACATCACCGACGTCGGCCACCTCACCTCGGACATGGACGAAGGCGAGGACAAGCTCGAACTCGCATCGTGGGAGGAAGCTCGCTCGGTCTGGGACCTTGCCGCGCACTACACCGGCGCCTTCCTGGATGACGTGACCAAGCTTCGTGTCCTTCCGCCCGCCGCCTGGGCGAAGGCGACGGACCACATCCACGAGATGGTCGAGTTCGCGCGTGTGCTTGAGGAGAAGGGCTACGCGTACAAGATCCCGGCAGGTCTGTACTTCGACGCCGCGAAGGTTCGCGACTACGGAAAGCTCGCGCCCCTCGATCTGGCGGGGCTTCAAGAGGGAGCCCGGGTCGCGCCGACGCCCGGGAAGCGAAACGCGAGCGACTTCGCATTGTGGCGAGCCTCGCCGGCGGACGCGACGCGGTTGATGGAGTGGGAGTCCCCGTGGGGGCTGGGAGCGCCCGGGTGGCATCTTGAGTGCTCCGCGATGAGCAGGAGGTACCTTGGAGAGCGCTTCGACATCCACACCGGCGGCGTCGACCACATCCCGGTGCACCACACCAACGAGATCGCGCAGAGTGAGGCCTACCTCGGCGGCCCTTGGGTGCCGTTCTGGCTTCACAATGAGTTCATCAACCTGCGGCAAGTGAAGATGTCGAAGTCGAGGGGCGGCACGCTGCTGCTGTCCGACCTCGAGCAGCAGGGTTTCCATCCGCTCAGCTACCGCTGCTTCCTGCTTGCTTCGCATTACCGTAACCAGACAGAGTTCACCTGGCGCGGCCTGGAAGGGGCGCGCGTCGCGCAGCGGCGGCTGCTGGAGCGCCTCGCCGAGCGCAGCGCCAGCGGCACCGATCCTCTCACCTATGAGCAGGCGGCGGACCGGCTCGACGGCCCCGGCCGCGCGTATCTTGAGCGACTCGACGAGGCAATCTCGAACGACCTGAACACACCGCAGGCGCTTGCTCTGCTGACGCAGGCATCGCGTTCCCCAGAGCTTGAGGCCGAAGGCCTGAGTACGCTCGCTGGCGCCTTCGAGGCCGTGCTCGCCATTGGCCTCCTGGACCTGCTGCCGCAGGACGTTGAGCCGCCCGTGCGGCAGCTCCGACTCGCACCCGCCGAGGTCGACCAGTTGCTCGGCGAACGCGACGACGCCAGGCGTCGGGGCGATTTCACCACCGCCGACGAAATCCGAGGGATGCTCGAGCGGCTCGGTATTGAGGTGCGCGATACGCCCGAGGGAACGAGCTGGAAGCTGCGCACAGCCGTCACGGCCCGCAAGGCTAGCGAGGGCGACGCCCAGTAGCGCTCGTCCCGGAAGGGCCGGCACGTGGACACAGCGATCGCGTGGGCGGACCCGCGGACGCGGCGTTGTGGACACCGGCAGCGGCAGTCGCCCGCCACGATGGACACCAACAAACGCTGGCCCTGTCCCGGATCGACCCGACCGACCAGGCGACCCCCGCGACCATGACCGGCGTCGGCCGGAGGCGACGTTCGCCTTGTCACGCTCGGCCGGCAAGCCGGCTACGCCTCGCGCATGAAGGCGTCCAGGTCGGCGGCGACCCGCTCCGGGCGCTCCCAGTTCGGGCTGTGCCCCGTCGCCGGATACACGATCACCTTGGCCCCGGAAATCGCCATCGCCAGATGGCCCTCCTCCTCGCGCGGCAGCCACCGGTCCCACTCCCCCCACACCAGCAGCGTCGGCGCGGCGATCCGCCGCAGCTCCGCCGCGTCGTCAAAGGCGAACAGGCCCTCCAGCGTGCCCTTCCAGACCCGGGCCGGCAGCTTGAGGCTGTCGGCGACCAGCCGCTCGAAGAACGCCTCCGGCAGGGGGACGTGGGCGGCGGCCCCCTGCAGCTCCCGCGCGAACCGCGCCGGCACCGGGTCCTCCAGGGCCCGCACCGCCGCCTGCAGCTCCAGTTCCTCCTGGTTGTCGCCTAGCGATCCCGGCGAGCCGAGCAGCACCAGCCGGGCGACGCGCTCCGGGTGGGCGCCCGTGGGGCGGGCCAGCAGGACTCGGTTCCGGGATCGAGGACGCGCGGCTGGGCGTCGGATGAAGCAGCTGGCCCGCACGCTGCGGCGGCGCGCCGGGGTGGCGATGGCGGAGGTGGACCGGCTGACCGGCCAGGTCGCCGCGATCGCGCGGCACACCCTGAGCAGCGTGCGGGTGGTGGCGCGCAACGCCCGTCGGACGCTGGCCCGCCGACCCGGCGATGGGCGCCTTGGCCGGCTGGTCGGTGAGCTGCAGGAGACGGTCACCGCGACCGAGCGGCTGCTGGCCCAGACCGACCAGCGGCTGGCCGGTGACCGGGTGATCCCGGATCGGCTGGTCTCGCTTTCGGACCCGGACGCCCGCCCGATCCGCAAGGGCAAGCCCCGCCATCCCACCCAGTTCGGCTACACCCTGCTGCTGGCCGAGGAGGAGCGCGGCTTCATCTGTGACCACCGGCTCCAGCGGGGCAACCCACCGGACGCGTCGCAGCTGCCCTTGGCGGGCGCGGTGCTGATGGCGGCATCGCCAGGTGGGCCAGTGCAGCCGATGGGGCCGGCCTCCTCGGGCTTTACCTGTCAGAGCAGGTCGCCCGGGACCGGTCCGCCGACCGATCAAATACCCGCCTTCCGTTATTCGCCTTCCGTGACGCGGATGATCGTCTTGCCGGGTATCCGGCGGTCGGGCGTGAACGCGGCCGTTGCCTCAGCCAGCGGCCGTACGGCCCCGATGATCGGATGCAGCCGCCCGGACCGCACCCGCTCGGCGAGGTGCGCCAGCTGGAGCCGGTCCGGCTCGACGACAAAGAAGATCGCCCGGCCGTCGGCGGGCCGCACCGTCGGCGGGCCGATGATCGTGACCAGCGTTCCGCCGGCGCGCACCAGCGGGGCC
>DASQWY010000181.1:0-2938 GCA_035640005.1 Actinomycetes bacterium | reverse complement strand
GCTCGGCCCGACCAAGCTGACGGTGATGGCCCGCGAGTTCCCCGAGCGGGTCTACGACGTCGGCATCGCCGAGCAGCTGGCGGTCACCATGGCCGCCGGCATGGCCCTGGAGGGGCTGCGGCCGGTCTGCGCGATCTACTCGACCTTCCTGCAGCGCGCCTTCGACCAGCTGATGATGGACGTGTGCCTGCACCGGCTGCCGGTGGTGTTCGCGGTCGACCGCTCCGGCATCACCGGCCCGGACGGCTCCTCCCACCACGGCGTCTACGACGTCAGCTACCTGCGGCAGCTGCCGAACATGGTGGTCGCCTCGCCGCGCGACGGCCGCGAGCTGCGCCGCGCCGTGGCCACCGCCGTCACCCATACCGGCGGCCCGTTCGCGATCCGCATCCCGCGGGCGACCACCCCGAGGGTCACCGTGTCCGGCCCGGCGCGCCGGCTCAAGCTCGGCGCCTTCCAGGTCCGCTCCCGCGGCCGGGACGTGCTGCTGCTCGGCCTCGGCAAGCTGGCGGTGACCTGCGAGGAGGCGGCGCGGCTGCTGCGCCACGACGGCATCAGCGTGACCCTGGTGGACCCCCGCTGGGTCAAGCCGCTGGACCCGCGGCTCGGCGCCGTGGCCGGCTCGCACCGGCTGGTGGTGACCGTCGAGGACAACGTGCTGGCGGGCGGGTTCGGCTCGGCCGTCGGCGAGGTGCTCGCCGCCGAGGAGGTCCGCACCCCGCTGCTGCGGCTCGGCATCCCCGACCAGTTCCTGCCGCACGGCAAGCGCGACGCCCTGCTCGCCGAGCTGGGACTGGACGTGGTCGGCGTCGCCGAGCGGGTCCGCAAGTCGCTGCACCGCCTGGAGGCGTGAGCCGGGGCCGTCAGCGCGGCCGGCCGGCGCGGCGCCACAGGGCGATGGTGACGGTGACCATGGCGAAGCCGAAGCCGAGGTCCTCCACCGGGGCGCAGGCCAGCCGCGGGCCGAGGATGCGGGCCGGGTCGTAGCTGACGATCGGCAGGCAGGTGAGCACCCCGTTGACCGGCAGCTGGAACAGCAGCACCACCGCGACCGCCGCCCAGTAGCGGCGGTCGCGGAACATGCCGGTGCGCAGCACCGCCAGCTCCAGCGCGACCGCGGCGACCATCCCGGCCACCGCGGCCACGGTGTACTCCCTCACGGCGGCCGCTCCCGCCCGCGGTCCAGCACCCGGCCGACCGCCTGGTAGGTGAGCAGCGCGCAGGTCGGCACCACCACGAAGAACACCAGCTCCTCGACCGGCAGCACCCCGAGCACCGTCCACCCGGTCGTCCAGCGGCGGCTGTAGCTCCAGTGGCCGCGGCGGATCGCCAGCCAGTCCCACAGGTCGAAGACCAGGAAGACCGGCAGCACCGCGGCCAGCCAGCGCCGCGGCCGGCGGTACACCCGGGCGTTCAGCAGCAGCTCGAGCGGCAGGGTGGCGAGCACGCAGGCGGCCAGCAGGCCCAGGTAGGTCGCCCGCCCGAGCACCCGGCTAGCGGATGCGGTACTCGCGGCACTTGACCGAGTGCGCGACCTGCCCGGGCGTGTTCGGCAGGTCGATGCGGCAGCTGTTCCGCTCGTACTGGACGCCGAGGTAGAACGCGGCCACCAGCAGCAGGATCGAGATCAGCACGGAACCGCCACGGCGCATGGTGCCTCCTCTCCTGGGACCGGCGGCCGGAGGCTACCCGGCGGGCCCGCCGGCCAACCGGCGCTCACCCTCGGTGCCCGAAGTCCATGCCGGCGAACATCGACTCGGTCCGCTCCATCGTCTTGACCACCTCGGCCAGGTCCTGGGCGACCTCCGTGTCGACCTGGGGGAACAGGTACTGGTTCAGCGGCTCGTTGGCGCCGACCTGCAGCCCGTACTCGTCCATGTACTCGCCGATGGCGAACTCCCAGGTGAACAGGGCGGCGCCGTCGTCGGCGGGCACGTGCAGCCAGTAGGTGAGGAAGCGGTTGCGGGCGAGCGAGAACGTCCGCGTCCCGTCCCGCCGCTCCTGGGCGAGGCGGAACCCCAGCAGCAGCAGGTCGTCGCCGAAGGCCATGGCCCGGCATTCTCACAGCGCCGCGGTGGTCGCGCCACCCGGGGAAACACCGGGTAGCCTCGCGAACGTCGCGGGTGGCTGCTTACACTAGACCGCCGGCCGGCGACCGCCGCCCGGCGATCGACCCTTGGGACTGCACGTGGCCAGACACACCGCCGACCTCGACGGCCTCGTCGGCCGCTCGCTCGGCCGCCGCCGCTACGAGGTCGTCGCCCGCATCGCGCGGGGCGGCATGGCGGTCGTCTACCGCGGCCACGACCGGCAGCTCGACCGGATCGTGGCGATCAAGGTCCCGCGCCCCGAGCTGGCCCGGGACCGCGGCTTCTCCGAGCAGTTCCGGCGGGAGGCGCGCGCCGCGGCGCGCCTGTCGCACCCCAACGTGGTGGCGGTGTACGACTCCGGCGAGGACCGCGGCCTGCCGTGGATCGTGATGGAGCACGTCAGCGGGCAGACCCTGCGCCACCTGCTGGACGCCCGCGGGCGGCTGGACCCGGCGACCACCGCCGAGCTGCTCGGCCCGGTCGCCGACGCGCTCGACCACGCCCACCAGGCCGGCATCGCCCACCTGGACGTCAAGCCGGAGAACGTGCTGCTGTCGGGCGAGACGGTGAAGGTGGCCGACTTCGGCCTGGTCAGGGCCGCGGCGCAGGGGTCGAGGCAGCGGGCGCTGGCCGCCACCGTCCCCTACTGCGCCCCGGAGGTGCTGCGCGGCGGGCTGGTGGACGGGCGCGCCGACATCTACGCGCTCGGCGTGGTCGCCTGGGAGTGCCTGGTCGGCCGGCCGCCGTTCGAGGGCGACCAGGAGCAGGTCATCCAGCAGCACCTGCACGGGCGGATCCCGCCGCCGTCGCGGCGGCTGGAGGGGGTGCCGCCGGCGGTCGACGCCGCC
>DASQWY010000180.1:0-2095 GCA_035640005.1 Actinomycetes bacterium | reverse complement strand
GCCGCCAGTGGGCTGAAGTGCATGGCCACCAGATCATCGTCGAGTACGTCGATCCGAAGATCAGCGCCTTCAAGAAGGTTCGCCGCGAGCACTTCGAGCGCATGCTTGCCGACCTGGATGCAGGCGCGATCGACGGCGTTGTGTGCTGGAAGCTCGACCGGCTCGTGCGCAACCACGCTGACTTCGAGCGCTTCGAGGAAATCCGCTCCAGCCGCGGCGCCTTGCTGGGCGTGGTGGCCGAGCCCATCGACACTGGCTCCGAGATCGGCATGATGATCGTGCGGCTGCTGGTGGGCTTCGCCCGGCTGGAGTCAGTCAACAATAGTGTGCGCACCAAAGCAGCGATGGCTGAGGCGGCACGTAACGGAGCCAAGCCCCAATGCCGGGGATTTAGGTGTGTGGCATGGCTGGTGGGCTGCTGAGCGTGGCGGCGTGAGCTCGTCGCTTGACCGGGGCCGGGCGAGAGGCCCCACGATCATGACGGCGGCAGCGGCGGGGATGGTCGGCTGGGGCCAATGCCGGTGGCGGGCGCGTTTGACGCCGAAGTTGCTCATCTTGCGCTTGACCACCCGGGGGAAGGCCCGCAGCCGGCGGGTGGGCAGCCGCCGCGCAAGGATCTCGGCGATGGCCTCCACGACCGAGCGGGCCAAGTGCTCAGGGGGAAAGGGCCGCCCGGCCGCTGGCAGCCTGGCGGCGGACGACCCGCAGTGAGCGGACAAACGACAGCCGGTCGGGGTCGACCTGGCCGTCGGTGGCGGCCTGGTGCATCAGCACCCGGATGGCGTGGTGGACCAGCAGCATCCCCCAGAGCTCCTGGTCGACCAGTTCGGGGGAGCGGGAGCGCAGCACCACCCCGGGGCCGCGCTGGTGGGTCGTGAGCTCATCCAGCGCCGTCTCGAACTCCCACCGCTGGTGGTCCAGCGCCGCCAGCTCGGCCGCGGGCGCCTTGGCCGGGTCCAGGATCGTGGTCAGCAGCCGGTACGGCCCTGGCTGCTGGTGGCGGCCGGGGTCGGTGCCCAGGGTGTACTCCACCACCCGCACCACGATCGGGTCACGCTTGGCGTGCTGGTCGCGCGCGGCGTGGATGCGGCTCAAGTACGACCCGTCGGCAAGCTGGCGGTCCACCGGCAGCACCTGGTTGGCCTTGGCGCGCCACAGCAGCTGCGCGCCAGTCCCGGCGGCCTGCCGCCACAGGTCGAAGCCGACAAAGCCACGGTCGGCCAGCAACAGCACCCCGGCGCCCAGCCGCCCAAACAGTGACGGCGCCAGGGTGGTCTCGCCCACCGCCAGCGGCCCCAGCACCGCAGCGATGATCGCATGGGTGCCGCACTCGGCCAGCCCCAGCACGCGGACCTGCGGGAAGGCGGTCCGCTCCCCCCGATGGGTGGAAGGCCGCCCAAACGCCGCCGCGTTGGCCGCCGTGTCGGGCACGTCCAGGGTGGTGCCGTCGATCGCCAGCACCCGCAAGCCCCGATACCACGCCCCCGCCGTCTGCTCGGTGGCAAGCGGCCGGGCGACCTCGACAAACAGCCGCCGCAACGGCTCGGCGCCAAGCCGCTCCCTGGCGCGGGTGATCGCCTTGGTGGTTGGCACCTGCCAGACGCCGCGCCAGCGCCTGGCCCACGCCAGCCCCTCGGTCAGCAGCCGGGCGACCTCCTCGTAGGCCTGCCCGCTGAACAACGCCAACGCCAGCACCAGGTAGACCACCACCCGAGCCGGCAGCAGCCGGTGGCGCTGCTCGGTCCGGCCCGTCTCGGCGACCACCCGGTCCACCAGCGCCGGCGGGAACGTCGCGGTCAGCACCCCGATCGTGATCCGATCCGACAGCCGCTCCCGCACCGGCGGCTTGACCTGGCCTGCTCGTGGCATCCGCCCTCCTCTCGTGGAGGACGCACACTACCAGGCCAGACAGTCTAAGTCCCTGGCATTGAGGCTAGGCGGAGGCTAGGCGTCTCGGACGCACTCGTAGGTGAGGAAGGCGACGTCGCCGTCGACGATCTGGGTGTCGACCAGGCGCATCGGCTTCTTGTCGCTAGTCTCGCCGAACAGGCGCTTGCCGGCGCCGAGCACGACCGGGTAGATCTTCAGCCGCAGC
>DASQWY010000179.1:0-4893 GCA_035640005.1 Actinomycetes bacterium | reverse complement strand
GGTGGCCGCCGTCCCACCCCACGACCTGGACCGCCACATCCCCAAGGACGAGCGGCGCAGCGTCGGCTGGTGGGGCGCCGGCCGGGGCTGGCTCACCCACCACCTGGTGATGGACGCCGGCAAGGTCGTCAACTACCAGATCTGCACGCCCTCGACGATCAACGCCTCCCCGCGCGACCCGTGGGACCAGCCCGGGGCGTACGAGGAGGCGGTGATGAACACCCCGATCATCGAGGACCCCGACCCGGCGAAGTTCACCTCGATCGACATGCTGCGCACCATCCGCAGCTTCGATCCGTGCATGCCGTGCACCACCCACGTCCACACCGGCGGCGGCACCGTCGTGCGCGAGGTGAACACCTGCTCCTGCGGGGTCGACTGAGACCGGGGCGAGCCGCACCGTGACCGTCCTGGTCGGCGGGGTCGGGCAGCTCTACCAGGGCGACCTGGACCTGGGACGGCTCGCCGCGGAGCGGCTGGCCGCCGAGGCGCTCGGCACGGACGTGCTGGTCGAGGAGCTCCACTACGGCGCGGTGGCCGTCGCCCAGCGGCTGGAGGAGCTGCGGCCTCGGGCGCTGGTGCTGGTCGGGGCCGTCGCCAGGGGCCGGCCGCCCGGCGCGGTCGAGCGGCGACCCATCCGTGAGCTGCGCCTGCCGCCCGACCGCGTCCAACGGGCCGTCGCCGACGCCGTGACCGGGTACGTGACGCTCGACCTGCTGGTAGAGGTCGCGGCCGGATTCGGCGCGCTGCCCGCCCGCACGACCGCGATCGAGGCCGAGCCGGCCCGGACCGGCCCCACCCAGCGACTCTCCCATCAGGCCGAGAGGGCCCTGGAGACCGCCCTCGGCCTGGTCCGGGCGGAGCTGCGGCGCATCCCGCTGCTAGAGCTGGCCGACCAGCTGCGCGCACGCAGCCAGGGGGTCCGGCTGGAACCGGCGCCCGCCGTGGATGCCCTCCACGAGCTGCTCGGCGAACTGGAAGGGTTGGACCGGCAGGGTCGGTGGGGGGCGACGTTCGCGCTGCGGGACCGGCTCCGCCGGCAGATCGCGGACGGCGGGACCGGGTTCGGCATGGACCACCTGGACTGGGGTCTGTGGTGGGCGCTCATCGAGGAGTTGGACCGCCTCCAGCCCCTGGAGTCGGCGGGCTAGCGGCACCCAGCGCATCCAGCAGGCCGAGGTTCTGTGGCCGGACCGCCACCCGCCGGCCGGCGGCCGTCTCGATGACCAGGGCCCCGTCGGTCAGGGTGTCCACCGCCCTGCCCTCGACCCGGGGACCGGCGGGGCCGAGCGGGATGAGCCGGGCCCGGACCGCCATCCCCAGCGTCGTGCAGCGGGCGCGGTAGCGGGCGAGCAGGACCTCGGCCGGCGTGCGCTGGCACCGCTCGATCGCCTCGACCACGCGCGCGAGCGTCCGGCCGCGCGGCTGTACCGCGTCCGGCACGAGCAGGTTGACCACCGCCCAGCTGACGCCCTCGGCGTCCAGCTCCACCCAGGCGCCGACCGCGCCCGCCCGCCGCCCGCCCCGCCGGACCTCGTCGGGCCACGCGATGCTCGCGTCCGCCCCGAGGGCGTCGGCCAGCCCCGAGGTCGCCAGCGTGTAGACCCATCCCTCGCGGTCGGCGGGCAGCTCGGGCCGGAGGATCAGCGAGAAGGCCAAGCCAGTTCCCTGCTCGACCTTCCAGGGCAGGCCGGCCCGCCCCCTTGGGGACGCCTGGTAGCCGGCGACCACCACCGCGCCGCCGGGGGCGCCCGCCCGGGCCCACGCCAGCGCGTCGGCCTCGGTCGACAGCAGCGCCGGGTAGCTCCGCACCGGCCGCCCGCGCAGGTCGGGCGCCAGCGCGTCGGCCGCCAGGTCGTCGTCTAGCCCCACGCCGGCTCCTGGCCGAGCCGGGCGGCGGCGCGGTTGAAGCTGTCGGCGAGCCGCTGCCACTGCGGCAGGTGGAAGCGGGGCATCGCCCGGGAGACGTCGGACCGGAAGCGGGCGCCGGCCGCCGCATCCTGCTCGCCCAGCGCCTCCAGCGTCGCGTGGATCAGCCGGTCCATCGCATCCCCGGGCAGCTCCAGCAGCGTCCCGAGCCACGCCTCGGCGAGGTCGGCGGCTTCCGCCGGCCGGTCGAGCTGGCCGGTGATCCAGGCGCCCGCCTCGGCCCGCCGCTCCTCCGGACCGGCGTCCAGCCAGCGCGCCAGCTCCTCCCGCAGCGCCACCGGCCACTGGTCGCGTGGCTCGCGGTCCAGCACCTCGAGCAGGGCGCCAGGCCGCCCGCCGACCCGCTCCAGGACGCCTCGGGCCTGGGCCAGCACCGGCGCGGCGGCGGTCGGGGTCCCGGCCGCCTGGGTGGCGGCCAGCCGCGCGCGGGCCGGGTCGCCGGCCCGTTCCCAAGCGACCGCCAGGTTGGCCTTGGCCATGGCGAACTCGCCGGGACGCACGCTGCGCGGGTGCCCGGCCACCGCCGTCCGGAACGCGTCGGCCGCCTTCATGGGGTCGCCGGCGGCGAGCTCGACCAGGCCGAGCACGTTCGCGGCCGCGCCAACCCCGGGCTGGTCGCCCGCGCGGCGGCCGAGCGCCAGCGCCGCCTCCAAGGCCTCCCTGGCCGCGTCCAGCCGTCCCACGCCAAGCAGCGTCGCGCCGAGCTCCCGGCTGGCGGCCGCCGCCTCAACCGGCGAACCGCGCGGGTCCAGGCGCTCACGGGCCTGCTGCAAGGACGCGACCGCCGCGTCGCTGTCGCCCAGCTCGCGCTGGACGAGCCCGAGGTTGAACAGCGCGGCGCCCTGCTCCACCCGCAGGCCAGCGGCCTCGAATTCGCCGGCGGCCTGGAGGAAGGTTGCGGCGGCCTCGTCGAGCCGGCCCGCCAGCCGCAGCGCCGCCCCGCGCGCGTTGGTCGTCTTGGCATGCTCGGCCGGGAGCCGGTCGGGTGCGAACAGCCCAGCCGCAACCTCGAGGGCCCGCTCGGCCTCGGCGGGCCGTCCCGCGTTGACCAGCGCCACGCCGAGGTGGAACTGGGCGGTGGCGTGCTGGACCGGGTAGCGCTCGGGCGGGAAGCGGGCCAGCTGCCGCTTCAGCTCCTCGATCGCTTCCAGGCCGTCCACCACGATCCGTATCCTACCGGCGTGAAGGTCCTGGTCGCGGGGGTCGGTAACCTGCTCAGGGGCGACGACGGCTTCGGCGTGGTCGTCGCCCACCGGCTGCTGGCGCAGGGCGTGCCCGCCGGCGTGCGGGTCCTCGACGTCGGGATCGGTGGCATCCACCTGGTGCAGGAGCTGCTGGACCCGGTCGACGCGCTGGTGGTGGTCGACGCCGTCGACCTCGGGCGGCCAGCCGGGACCGTGCTCGTCGTCCGCCCGGACGTCCTCGACGTCACCGACCTGCCGCCCGCCCGCCGTCGCGACGCGCTGGCCGACGTGCACTACGCCACCCCGGAGCGGGCGTTCATGCTGGCGCGGGCGCTTGGTGTGCTGCCGGCGGCCACCTGGGTGGTGGGCTGCCAGCCCGCCGACACCGAACGACTGGGTGAGGGCCTTTCACGCACCGTGGTCGCTGCGGTCACCACGGCCGCCGCCGAGGTCCGCCGGCTGGTCACCGGCTTCGGAATCCCCTGGCCGTGACCGGCGCGCCGCCGCTGGTGGCGTCGCCCGTCAGACCCGCTCCTTGCGGCGCCGCAGGACGCCCGCGAGCCGGTCGCGCACGGCGGCCAGGTCCCCGTTCACCTCCGCAAGGATCGGCTCCAGAGGCTGCACCCGCTCAGCGATCACGCGCAGCCCGACGTTGACCTTCCCGAGCGTGCTCAGGATCCGCCGAAGCTGCACGAGGATCGCCACCAGCGAGACCGCGAGCGCCGCGACGATCAGGCCAACCACGACCAGGGTAAGGATCGCAAGCAGGCTCACGGGCGCTCCCTCACAGCAACCGGTCGACGGCAGCGACGTATTCGCCCAGCCCGCCACCGGCCCGCTTGACGAGGTCCCGCGTCTCGGCCAGGGCGGGAACCGGGTCAAGGTTCCCAGCAATCCCAAGCCCGTGCTCGAGCACGTCGTCGGCGTAGTGCTTGATCTCACCGATGTGCCGCAGCACCCGCTGGACCAGCAGCAGCACGTTCGGGATGACCACCAGCAACAGGACCAGGATCCCGACCCACCACCAGACCGCCGCACCGCCGGATGCCGCGTTCATGCGCACCTCACAACGAGCAGTCCGAGCCACCCAGCGCCGATGCTATCTGAACGATGCAGCTGGTGCCACGAGCCCGTTACCAGGGGCGTCGCTGGATCTGCAGGAGCGTCGGCCCGGGCGGCGGATGCGGCGGCGCCGCATCATCCTCCACCTCGATGCGGGCGAAGCCGGGCAGCCGCTCCTGCAGCGCCTCCTCGATCCCCTCCCTGAGGGTGATCGCCGAGGCCGAGCAGCCGGAGCAGGCCCCCGACATTCGCACGCGGACCACCCCGTGCCTGGCCGCGAGCACTTCGACCTTGCCCCCGTGCGAGTGGATGTAGGGCCGGATGGACGTGAGCGCCTCCTCGGCCGCCGCCAGCTCGTCGATCCCGATCCCGTAGGCGTCGAACAGCCAGGCGACCGCCTGGTCGCCATCGCGCAGGCGCTGGACCGCCGCGGACCCGATGCCCTGGGCGAGCCGTCCGAGCGCGAGCCGGTGCATGGCGTCGATGCCGTCAAGCAGCTCGAACACCGCCTGCCGGACCGGCTCCTCGAGGTCGTCGACCTCAGCGAGCAGCTCCTCGAGCCGCCGTAGGAGATCCTCCATGCTGCTCACGCAGCGATTCTACGCCGTCGTCGCCGAGCCACCGGCCGCGGGGTAGACTCCGCGGCCGTGAAGGTAGCGATCGCGGGCAAGGGCGGCTCGGGCAAGACCACCGTCGCGGGCACCATGGCCCGGCTGGC
>DASQWY010000178.1:0-3128 GCA_035640005.1 Actinomycetes bacterium | reverse complement strand
GCAGCTGGCCGTCCGCTGGCTGCTGCTCGCCTACCCGGTGGCGGGCCGCTCCCCGTTCGACGCCGCCCTGGCCGCCCGGCCGCCGCCGCCACGGCCGCCGGCGGCGCTGGACGGGCTGGCGCGGCTGCTCACCCTGTCGGGGGCGAGCGCGCTGTACGCCCACACCCAGCTGCGCGCCAGGCTGCGCCCGCTCGCCACCGACCGGCTGGCCTGGTACCGCGGCATCGACCTGGACGGCCAGCCGGGGCAGGCCCGGGCGGCGCTCGGCGAGCCGGCGTGGGCGCTGCTGCGCCCCGACCCCGGCCAGCAGCCCGACCGGGACGCCCCCGGCCTGCCGCCGGCCGCGCTGGCGGCGCTGGTGGAGGCGCTCGAGGGGCTGGACGACCGGTGAGCGGCGCCCCCGTCCCCTCCAGGACCGTCACCGACGTGCGCGCGCTCGGCGACGAGCTGCTCGCCGAGGTCGAGCGGGCGGTGCTGGGCAAGCGGGCGGCGCTGGAGCTGGTGCTGCTCGGCCTGCTCGCCGACGGGCACGTGCTGCTGGACGACTACCCGGGCCTGGCCAAGACGCTGATCGCCCGCAGCTTCGCGCGGGTCACCTCGCTCACCTTCACCCGGGTGCAGTTCACCCCCGACCTGATGCCGTCGGACGTGACCGGCTCGTCCATCTACAACCAGCGCCTCGGCGACTTCGAGTTCCGCCCCGGCCCGGTGTTCACCAACCTGCTGCTCGGCGACGAGATCAACCGCTCGCCGCCGAAGACCCAGGCGGCGCTGCTGGAGGCGATGCAGGAGCGGCAGGTGACCATCGACGGGGTCACCAGGGCGCTGGAGCGGCCGTTCCTGGTGGTCGCCACCCAGAACCCGATCGAGTACGAGGGCACCTACCCGCTGCCCGAGGCGCAGCTGGACCGGTTCCTGCTGCGGCTGCAGGTCGGCTACCCCGCCGCCGAGGACGAGTGGCGGATGCTGGAGCGGCGCCTGGCCCGCAGCAGCGACGAGGTGGAGCTGGCCACGGTCGCCACCCGCCAGGACGTGCTGGCGATGCAGCGGGCGGTCGAGGACGTCCACGTCGCCGAGAGCGTCGGCCGCTACGTCGTCGAGCTGGTCGGCGCGACCCGCTCCAGCCCGCGGGTGCAGGTGGGCGCCAGCCCGCGCGGCACGCTGGCGCTGCTGAAGCTGTCCAGGGCCAGGGCGGCGCTGGCCGGCCGCGACTTCGTCACCCCCGAGGACGTCAAGGCGGTGGCGGTGCCCGCCCTCGCCCACCGGCTGATCCTGCGTCCGGAGCTGTGGGTGCGCCGGGTCCGCACCGAGGACGTGGTCCGCGAGCTGCTGGAGCAGGTCCCGACCCCGCCGCCCGAGGCGGAGCGGGCCTGAGCGGGAGGGGATCCGGCTGAGCAGGCGGCCGACGGCGCGGATCGCGGGCTACACCGGGGTGGCCGCGCTCGGGCTGCTGGCCGGGCTCGCCCTCGGCCGGCCCGAGCTGGTGGCGGTGGCCGCGCCCATGGCGGTGCTGGTGGCGGTCGGGCTGGCCGCCGCCCGCGAACCGGCGGTGCAGGTGAGCGTCGCGGCCGACGCCGACCGGGCGGTGGTCGGCGACGAGGTCGCCGTGCGGCTGCGCCTGCGCGAGCTGGCCGGGGTGGCGGTGGAGCGGCTGGAGCTGCTGCCGCTGGTGCCCGCCGGGCTGGAGGCGCCCGGCTGGCCCACCGCCGTGGCGGTGCGGCTGCGGCCGCGGGAGGAGCGCACGCTGGTGCTGCGGCTGCGCTGCCGGCGCTGGGGCGCCTACGACCTCGGCGGGCTGCAGCTGCGCGCCCACGACCGGCTGCGGCTGTTCACCTGGGAGCGGCAGCTGGAGGGCGGCGTGCCGCTGAAGGTATTCCCCGAGCCGGAGGCGCTGCGGGCGCTGGTGCACCCGTTCGAGACGCAGGTGTTCACCGGCAGCCAGGTCTCCCGGCTGCGCGGCGACGGCATCGAGTTCGTCGACGTGCGCCCGTTCCTGCCCGGCGACCGGCCCCGCTCGATCAACTGGCGGGCGACGGCCAGGCGCGGGACGCCATGGGTCAACGAGCGCCACCCGGAGCGCAACACCGACGTGGTGCTGTTCGTCGACAGCTTCGTGGACGTCGCCGACGAGCGGGGCAGCACCCTGGACCTGGCGGTCGGCGCGGCCGCCTCGCTGGCCGCCGCCTACCTGCGCCAGCGGGACCGGGTCGGGCTGGTCAGCTTCGGCGGCTTCGTGCAGTGGCTGCAGCCGGGCAGCGGCCAGGGCGCCCTGTACCGGCTGCTGGACACGCTGATGGAGACGCAGGTGTTCGTCACCGTCGCGTGGAAGGGGATCCGGCTGGTGCCGCCGCGGACGCTGCCCCCCAAGGCGATGATCCTGGCGCTGAGCCCGCTGCTGGACGAGCGCGCCACCGCCGCCCTGTTCGACCTGCTGGCCCGCGGCTACGACCTGGCGCTGGTGGACGTGTCGCCGCTGGCGTACGCGCGGCCGCCCGCCGGCGCGCTCGGCGGGCTCGCCTGGCGGCTATGGGCGCTGGAGCGGGAGGCCCTGCGCCACCGCTACCAGCGGCTGGGCGCGGCGGTGGTGGAGTGGCGGCAGGGCATGAACGCCCAGCACGTGCTGGTGGAGGTGGAGGCGTGCCGGCGCCGCGCCGTGCCCGCACCCGGCTAGCCTGCGGGCTGGCCGCGGCGGCGGTCGCCGCCGTGCTGGCCGCGACGCCGGCGCTGCTGGCCGACGTGCTCGGCCCGGCGCTCGCCTGGCTCGGCGGGGTCGCGCTGCTGGCGGCGCTGGCCGGGGCGTGGCGCTTCCCCGCCCTGGTGCCGGTCGCGCTGGGCCTGCTGGTCGCCGAGTTCGGCGCCTCCACCTACGAGCGGGGCGGGCCGGTCGACGGGCGCGCGCCGCTGTTCGCCGCCGGGCTGCTGCTGTACGCCGAGCTGGCCGGTTGGGCGCACGAGTCGCGCGGGCTGGTCCGCGACGAGCCGGCGGTGCTGGCGGCCCGCGCGGGCGTGCTGGCCGCCAGCGTGGCCGGCGCGCTCGGCCTGGGGGCGCTGGTGCTGCTGGCGGCGGCTGTCCCGGCCGGTGGCGGGCTGGCGCGCCTGGCGGTCGGCGTGGCCGCCGCCACCCTGGC
>DASQWY010000177.1:0-2658 GCA_035640005.1 Actinomycetes bacterium | reverse complement strand
GACGAAGCGGCCGCAGTCGATCACCCCGCCCAGGTCGGCGCCGCGGGGCAGGGCGGCCGCCAGCACGAAATCCTCGCCGCCGCCGAGGGCCAGCTCGGCCGGGTCGCCGCCCAGCAGCCGGGCGGCCTGCTCCACCCCGGGCGCCAGCGGCACCGCCGCGGCGCGGACCTCCACCCCGATGCCGGAGGCCTCCGCCAGGTGCAGCACGTCGCCCGCCAGCCCGTCGGAGACGTCCAGCATGGCGGTGGCGCCGGCCCGCGCCAGCCGCGGCCCGGCGGCCAGGTCGGGCGCCGGCCGGCGGTGGGCGGCGGCCAGCCCCGGGAAGCGGCCGAGCAGGTCGCGGGCTGCCGGGTCGTCGCGCTCCAGCAGCGCCAGGCCGGCGGCGGCGGCGCCGAGCGGGCCGGTCACCACCAGCCGGTCGCCGGGCCGCGCGCCGGACCTGGCCACCACCTGGTCGGCCTCGCCGAGGGCGGTGACCGCCAGCGACAGCGCCGGCCCGGCGGAGGTGTCGCCGCCGACCAGGGCGACGCCGAACGCGCGGCAGGCCTCGGCGATGCCGGCGTAGAGGCGGTCCAGCCGCTCGACCCGCTCGCCGGCGGGGACGGTCAGGTCGAGCAGCAGCCAGCGCGGCTCCCCGC
Organism: Actinomycetes bacterium; assembly: GCA_035640005.1. GTDB lineage: Bacteria > Actinomycetota > CALGFH01 > CALGFH01 > CALGFH01 > DASQWY01. The sequence continues at coordinate 2,020 of DASQWY010000177.1, read as the reverse complement.
CCATCGCGGCCACGTCGGAGACGTTGACCGCGACCGCCTTCCAGCCCCAGTCCTCCGGCTGCGACAGCCCCTCCCGGAAGTGGGTCCCCTCGACCAGCACGTCGGTGGTGGCCAGCAGCCGCCGGCCGGGCGTGACCGTCAGTACGGCGGCGTCGTCGAGCTCGCCGGGGACCACCCCGGCGGTCAGGCGGCGGATGAGGCCGAACTCGCCGAGCGCGTGCAGGGCAGGGTCCGGCGTCAGCTCACCGCCTTGACGATGGCGTCGTCCAGGCCGGGGAACCTGGCGAGGAACTGGGCCCGCTCGGCCTTGAGGCGCTCCACCTGCCTGCGGTATTCGTCCAGGCGGCCCTGCCGCTCGTACAGCCGGCGGGGCTGCAGCAGCTCCAGGTCGTCGATGCCCGGCACCTCGGCGGCGACCTGGTAGCCGAAGTCGGGGTCGCCGTCCCAGGAGATCGAGCCCTCGGCGATCGACCGCACGATCGCCGAGGAGTGCGGGATGCGGATCTTCTTGGAGCGGTCGTCGGCGTCGGGGCCGCCGACCCTGCCGGTGTTCAGCAGGTAGACCTCCAGCGGGTGGGTCTCCAGCAGCTCGGCCAGGCGGTTGCCCTGCTGCTCGTGGCGGAGGGGGAAGAACGGGTTGGTGCCCGGCACGCGCAGCGACTTGCCCTCCTCGTCCTTGCCGCCCGCCGAGGTCCCCTGGGTCTCGCCGAGCATGAAGTAGCCGGCGGCCTGCTCGATGTTGAGCCTGGCGACGCCAGGGATGATGTTCTCGTTGCGGTTGAGGATCAGCAGGAACGAGGCGGGCGGCACCTGGCTGGCCGGGAAGTTGTCGATCGAGCGCATGTTGAACACCGCCCGGCCGTTCTGGGTGTAGGAGGTGTCGAAGAAGTCGACCTCGTCGCCGTGCTGGGAGACGTTCTCCAGGTAGGCGTCGGGCTTGGTGACGGCCCCGTGGATGGTCGGCTCGTCCTCCGCCGACAGCGCGAAGGTCTTGGCGAAGCAGCCGTCCTCGGTGGAGACGACCTGGCCGCCCGGGAACAGCCCGATGAAGTCGTCCTGCACCGGCTGGGAGCTGTTCTGCTTGGTGAAGGTGGTGGTCGTCTTGCCGGTGCCGGACAGGCCGACGATCAGCATGGTCCTCAGGCCGTCGGGGGTGGGGATGACCTTGCAGCCGGCGTGCATGGCCAGGCCGCCGCCCTCGTAGACCTTCCGGTTCCACATGCGCAGGCCGCCCTTTTTCGACTCCCCGAAGTAGTCGGAGTTGAGCACCCGCGTGACGCCGGCCTGCGGGTCGACCGCGATCACCCGGTCGTCGGGGTAGCCGGGCAGGGCCAGGTTGGGCGTGTAGACGATGGTGATCTCGGGCTCGTGGCGGCCGTCGCCGTCGAGCGGGTCGTAGTAGAGGAAGCGCTGCATGCCGGCGACGTTGGCGTTTGCCCGCTCGATCACCAGCCGCGCCGGGGTCCGGTAGGGGCCGTCGTGGCCGATGAAGCCGTCGACCACCACCATGTGCTGGCCGCGGATGTAGTCGTCCTGGATGGCGGCGATGCGCGCGCCCTCGTCGCGGCCGATCGTCTGGTCGCTGTGCTCCTCGGGCTGGTCGGTGACCACGTAGGTCGAGCGGGTCGACCTGGAGACCACCTTGGTCTGGACGTTGACGTTGCCGTAACGGGTCTGGCGGGCCTGCGGCATGGCGTCGGTGAACTCCCGCAGCTCGGCCTCGGTCGGGTGGTACGCGATCGACTTGGCTTGGAGGCCCAGGTCCGACGGGGTGCTCGACATACATGCCTCCGGGGGGCGCGCTCGTAGGACGGACAGACCAGTCTACCGTGGGGCCTACTGCCCCCCGTCCCGCCCGCTCAACCCGCCGACCCGCTCCTCCAGGCAGCGCAGCACCTCGCCGTCGCCGACCTGGGGGAAGCGCACGTAGGCCTGGCCGACGGCCAGGTACGGCTCCGGGGTGTGCAGCACCACCGCCTCGTCGACGGCCGGGCGCAGCCGCTCCGCCAGGCCCGCCGGG
>DASQWY010000176.1:0-17569 GCA_035640005.1 Actinomycetes bacterium | reverse complement strand
GCGGGAAGACGCCGTCGGTCGCCTCGGCGACGGCGTCCCGGTCGCCTTCCAGCCACGCCGCCTCGGCCCTCGCCGCCGCGACCGGCGCCAGCCGCGGCAGCTCCCGGGTCGGCTCCGCCAGCGCCCACGCCTCCTCCAGCGGCGCCCACGGGCCCGGGTCGCCGCGCCGCGCCCGCACCAGCCCGAGCACCACCAGCGCGACGATGCGCGGCGTGACCGCGGTGCGGGGGACGCGAAGGACGGCCGCGGCGTCCTCGCTCGCCTCGCCCCAGCGACCCTGGTCGAGCGCCAGGCGCGCGCGGTAGGCGAGCAGGTAGCGTCGGTCGCGCTCCAACCCTCGATCGCCGCAGTACTCGAGCCCCGCCTGCAGGTGGCGGGTCGCGAGGCCGTGGCGGCGGCTCGCCACCGCCGACCCGACCAGCAGGACGTACGCGCGCGCGACCTGCTCGGCGAGCCCGGCTCGCTGGGCGAGCTCGAGGCTCCGCTCGAGCTGCTCCTTCCCTCCCTGCCCGAACTCGCAGGTGCCGATCGTGGCCAGCGCGTGGACGGCGATCTCGGTGTCGTCCAGGCGCTCCGCCAGCTCCAGGGCGTGGCCGGCCCAGCCCACCGCCTCCTCCGCGCGGGCCGCGGACGAACATGTCTGCGCAAGGTTGGCGTAGGCCATCGCGAGCTCGCGTCCCGGCGGGAGCGCCTCCAGCAGCGCGACCGCCTCACGGGCCGCCCGTTCGGCCTCAATGGCTCGGCCGGGGCACCAGAGAACCTGCGAGAGCCAGCGGAGCGACTCGCCCTCCTCCAGCCGCTGGCCGAGCCGCCTGCGGCCCTCGAGCGCGTCCTGGATCGCCGCCACCGCCGCGTCGTTCTGGTCGGTCAGGTAGCAGGCATGGGAGCGGCGCTCCAGCAACTCCGCGCGCTCGTCCAGCGGCAGCCGGTCGCCGAACCGGAGGGCCCGCGCGTACTGCGCGGCCGCCTCGCGGTAGGCGCCGAGCGAGGCCGCGCGGGCGGCGGCCGCGGGCGCGAAGCGGAGGACCGCGTCGGCGTCGCCGGCGGCCTCGGCGTGGTGCGCGAGCCGGGCCGGATCGGGGGCGCCGCCCGGTGGGTCGGTGAGCGCCGCCAGCGCCCGGCGATGCAGGCGCACCTTCCGGTGCGGTGGCACCGAGTCCTCGACGGCAAGTCGGGCCAGCTCGTGCCGGAACCCCACGCCGGCCGAGTCGGCGACCAGCATGCCGGAGGTCAGGCACTCATCGAGGTGGCCGGCCGCGTCGCCGGCCAGCGCCTCCAGCAGCCAGTGCTCGGCCTTCGGCGGCACGACGGCAACCGCGTCGAGCAGCGTCGCTCCGCCGGGGCTGAGCCGTGCGATGCGGGCGAGCACCACGTCCCTGACCGTGTCCGGGATCCCCTCCGCTCCGGCGGCGAGTGCCTCGACGACGAAGAACGGGTTGCCGGCGGTCTTGCGGTAGAGGTCGTCGGCGTCGACACCGTACGGCCCGGCGAGCTGCGCGACCGCCGCCGGCGAGAGCCGGCCGAGCTTGATGCGCCCGACCGAGCGGCTGGTCGCCAGCTCGCCGAGCATCACCCGCAGCGGATGTGCGCGGTCCAGCTGGTCGTCGCGGTAGCTGGCGACGACCAGGGCAGGGACCGTCTCCACCCTGCGGGCCAGCAGCCGCAGGACGTCGAGGGTCGCCTCGTCGGCCCAGTGCAGGTCCTCCAGGACGAACACGGTCGGGGCCCGCGCGCTCAGCTCGTGCGCGAGCGCCGCCACCACCGCGTACGGCATCGCGCCACGCTCGACGACCGCCCGGAGCTCGCCACCGGACTCCTCGGCGACGGCCAGGAGCGGCCCCAGCGGGCTCGGCGTGATCAGCGGGTCGCAGGCGCCCCAGAGGATCCGCGCCGATCGGCCGCGCTGTTCGCAGAACCGCCGCAGCAGCGTCGTCTTGCCGACCCCCGCCTCGCCGCTGACCAGCAGGACCTGCCCACCCGAGCCGCGCCCGACGGCGGCCAGGCGCTCGGCGAGCATCGACAGCTCGGCGGCGCGCTCGAGCAGGACGCCCGACGCCCCCGCGCCGGTCCCCGCCGTGACCGATGGCATAACGGTTCATGGTGCGCCCAGGTGCCGCAACGGTTCAACGCGCCGAATCGATATGGTGGTCAGGCCCCCGTTGCCGACCGGGCGGGCGGCTGACATCCTCCTGACCATGGCGGCGCCTGGCGCCTGGAACCGGAACGGGAGGAGGGTCGATGACCTGGACCGCGAGGTGTGACTCGCCGTGGCGGCGCAGCCGGCCGGTGGTGGTGGCCCTGTTGCTGCTCGTGCTGCTGGCCGTGGTGGCGGCGCCGGCGGCCGCGGCCCGGCCGGGCGAGGTGGTCGTCCTGCCAGGCGCCAGCTCGGCCGAGGGCATCGCCCGCGGCGCGGGCGCCACCTTCTACGCCGGCGACCTGTTCCGCGGCGACGTCTTCCGCGGCGACGTGCGGCGCGGCACCGCCAGCCTGTTCATCGACGCCCCCGACGGGCGGCAGGCCCTCGGCATGAAGGCGGACGTCGCCCACGGCCTGCTGTTCGTGGCCGGCGGCTTCACCGGGCAGGCCTACGTGTACGACACCCGCAGCGGCGCCACCGTGGCCACCTACCAGTTCGGCACGCCCCCGAACACGGTCGTCAACGACGTGGCCCTCACCCGGGGCGGCGCCTGGTTCACCGACTCGCTGCAGGCCAAGCTGTTCTTCGTGCCGGTCAGCCGGGCCGGGGTGCCGGGCCCGGCCCGCACGCTCGCGGTCAGCGGGCCGGCGGCCGAGCTCAACGGGGACTTCAACCTGAACGGCATCCAGGCCACCCCGAACGGCAAGACCCTGATCGTGGCGCACTCCACCAACGGCCTGCTCTACACCGTCGACCCGGCCACAGGGGCCAGCGCGACCATCGCCGGGGTCAGCGTGCCCGCGGTCGACGGCATCCTGCTGGCCGCCGGCCGGCTGTGGGCGGTGCAGAACACCAACCAGGTGAGCAGGATCCGGCTGCGCCCGGACCTGACCTCCGGCGTGGTCGAGAAGGTGATCACCAGCGACCTGTTCGAGGTGCCGACGACGGCGGCCCGCTTCGGCAGCCAACTGGCGGTGGTGAACGCCAAGTTCGACACCGGCATCCCGCCCACCGCCAGCCAGTACGAGGTGGTCCTGGTCCGCGGCTGACCGGGTCGGCGTCCCGGTTCCGGTTCCGCGCAAGGAGGCAGGGATGGACCTCGGCGTGGCGTTGCCCACCTCGGGACCGGTCGCCGCTCCGGACGCCATCGTCCGCGTCGCGCGGGAGGCGGAGGCCCTGGGGTACGGCGCGGTCTGGACCTACGAGCGCCTGCTGTACGCGCTCGGCGACGTCGCCCAGCCGGGAGGCCCGCCGCGGCCGCTGCCGGAGCTGTACACCTCGGCCTACGAGCCGATCGAGACGCTCGCCTACGTGGCCGCCAGCACCACCCGGATCAAGCTCGGCACCAGCGTCATCGACGTGCCGTTCCACGTCCCGGTGGTGCTCGCCCGCCGCTTCGCGACCCTGGACCGGCTCAGCGGCGGCCGGGTGATCGCCGGCCTCGGCCAGGGCTGGATGGAGCAGGAGTTCGCCACCGCCAACGTGACGCGCAAGCTGCGCGGGCCGGGCGTGGAGGAGTTCATCGCGGCGATGCGGGCGGCCTGGGGCCCGGATCCGGTCAGCTTCGAGGGCCGCCATTACCGCATCCCGGCCTCGCGCATCAACCCCAAGCCCCAGCAGGAGGGTGGGATCCCGATCCTGATGGGCTCGCACGCGCCGGCGGCGGTCGAGCGCGCCGCGCGGGTCGCGGACGGCCTGAACCCGATCGCCCGCTCCCTGCAGCAGCTGACGGCGACGGTGGAGGGCTTCCGCTGGGCGGCCGAGGCGCACGGCCGCGATCCCGCCGCGCTCCAGGTGGTGGTGCGCGCGAACGTGCCCATCACCGCCGACCCGCTGCCGGACGGCGAGCGGCCGTTCCTCGGCGGCTCGGCCGCCCAGGTCGCCGGGGACCTGGAGGCCCTGGAGCCGCTCGGCGTCAACCACGTGCTGTTCCGCGACCTGGCCTCCTCCTCGCTGGACGAGGCCCTCCAGCGACTCGGCGAGCTGCGGGCCGCCGCCGCGAGCTGACCGGGGCGGGCGTGGCCGGCGACCCGGAGACGGTGCCCAGCCCCGGGCCGATGAGCGTGGTGGAGGCGAGCCGACCCGACCCTCAGGCGATCGCGCGGTAGCGGCGCACCGCCCAGGTGAACGCGACCACCGAGATGGCGGCGATCCACGCGACCGCGTGCAGCGCCGGGGTCGCCACCGGGCCGCCCAGCAGCAGCGCGCGGGTGGCGTCGGCGACCACGGTCAGCGGGTTGGCCCGGACGACCGGCTGCAGCCAGCCCGGCATGCGGCTGGGCGAGGCGAAGATCGAGCTGGCGAAGATCAGCGGCATCAGCGAGACGAACCAGAGCACCTGCACCGCCTCCGGGTCGCGCACCACCAGCGCGGTGGCGGCGCTGACCCAGGCGAACGCCACCCCGAAGGCGAGCGCCAGCGACAGGCCCGCGACCGTGGCCACCGGGCCGCCGCCGAAGCGGAACCCGACCACCAGGCCGACCGCCACGATCAGCACCATCGTCAGCAGCATGCGGGCGCCGTCGGACAGGATCCGGGCGATCAGGTAGGCGGAGCGGGCGATCGGCAGCGACCGGAAGCGGTCGAGGATGCCGCCGCGCACGTCGGCGGCCAGGCCCGCGGCGGTGATCGCCGAGGAGAAGGCGACCTGCTGGACGAGGATCCCGGGGATCAGGTAGGAGGCATAGCGCCCGCCGCCCGGCAGCACGATCGAGCCGCCCAGCATGTAGGTGAACAGCAGGGTGAGCATGATCGGCCGCAGCGCGTCGGCGACCAGCAGCTGCGGGGTGCGCAGCAGCGGCCGCAGGTTCCGGCCGCACAGCGCCAGCGCGTGGCGCAGCGTCCGCCGCGGGCCGGGCCGCTCGGGGGTCACGCGGCACGCTCCCCGGCGGCGGCGGTGTGGCCGACCAGGCGCAGGAACACGTCGTCGAGGCTGGGGCGGCGCAGCGTCAGGTCGGCGACGGCGACCCCGGCGGCGTCCAGGCGGCGGACCGCCTCGGTCAGCACCGCCGCGTCGGCCGCGGGCAGCGTGACCAGGCGGGCCTCGGCGTCCACCTGCGGGGTGCCGGCCAGGCCGGCCAGGACCCGCGCGGTGGCGTCAAGGTCGCTGGCGGGGCGGACCTGCAGCACCTGGCCGCCGGCGCGCGCCTTCAGCTGGTCACTGGTGCCCTCGGCGATCACCCGGCCGCGGTCGAGCACCACGATGGCGTCGGCGAGCTGGTCGGCCTCCTCCAGGTACTGGGTGGTGAGCAGCACGGTGGTGCCCTCGGCGACCAGGCCGCGGACCATGGCCCACAGGTCGTGGCGGCTGGCCGGGTCCAGCCCGGTGGTCGGCTCGTCCAGGAACAGCACCCGCGGACGGCCGACCAGGCTGGCGGCCAGGTCCAGGCGGCGGCGCATGCCGCCCGACCAGGTCCTGACGGCGCGGTCGGCGGCGCCGGCCACGCCCATCCGCTCCAGCAGCGCGGCGGCGCGGGCGCGCCGCTCGGCCCGTGGCAGCTCCAGCAGGGCGCCGATCAGCTCCAGGTTCTCCCGGCCGGTCAGGTGCTCGTCCACGGCGGCGTCCTGGCCGGTCAGGCCGATCGCCGCGCGGACGGCCATGGGCCGGGTGCCCAGGTCGTGGCCGGCCACGCTGGCGCGGCCGGCGTCCGGGGCCAGCAGGGTGGCCAGGATCCGCACGACGGTCGTCTTGCCGGAGCCGTTGGGCCCGAGCAGCCCGAGGACGGTGCCGGCCGGCACGGTCAGGTCCACCCCGTCCAGCGCCTGGGTGGCGCCGAAGCGCTTGGCCAGGCCCTCGGCCCGGATCGCGATGGTGGTCCGCCCGGTCATGCTGTCATCTTAGGTTGACAGCCGCCAGGTTGTCAACCGAGGTTGACGTGCTCCTCCAGGTGCCGCACGACCGGCCAGGCGCCGGCGGTGGTGTTGGACAGCACCGTGCAGGTCAGGCGCCCGGCCCGGTCGTGGGCGCTCCAGAAGGACACGCCGGCGTCGGATCCCTCCAGCATCGCGACCTCGCGCGACCGGCGGAGCCAAAAGCCGAGGCCGTAGCGCTTGGACTCCGACGGCACCTCGCTGCGGGGGCTGACCATGCGCGCGACCCAGTTCGGCGACACGATCCGCCCGGCGAACAAGGCCGCCCACAGGGCGTGGACGTCGGCGGCGGTGGAGTAGGCGCCGCCGTCCCCGTTGCCCCGGACCGGGAGGTGCAGGACGTTGGTCCGCAGCCCGTCGGCCGCCAGGTAGCCGCGCGCGGCCCGGCAGCTCGTCGGAGCGCAGGAACTCGGTGTCGCGCATGCCGGCGGGGTCGCACACGCGCCGCCGCACCAGCTCGTGGAACGGCGTGCCGGCGGCGCGCTCGGCCAGCAGCGCGAGCACCACGTAGCCGCCGTTGCAGTAGGAGAACCGTTCGCCCGGCGCGAACTTGGCGGGGTGCCCGTCCAGCACCCGCAGGAACTGCTCGGTGGTGGCCAGCTCGTGGACGGGAACCGGCAGCACGTAGTCGGTGACCGCGCCAACGGCCTCCTCGTCGAGGTAGTCGCCGATGCCCGACCGGTGCGCCAGCAGCTGCTCGACCGTCACCCGCTCGTCGATCATCGGCAGGTCGTCCCCGAGCAGCGAGCGGGCGGTCGTCGCCGGCCGCAGCCGGCCCTCCTCGATCAGGCTCACCACCGTGAGCGCGGTCAGCCCCTTGCTGCCGCTGGCGATCGGGAACTGGGTGTCGAGCGTGTTGGCGACCCGGTGGCCGCGGTGCGCCAGCCCGTACGCCCTGGCGAAGCGGACGCCGCCGCCGTCGACCCGGACCACCCCGGAGAACCCGGTCGCCGCGGCGATCCGGTCGACCGCCTCCTCCGGGTCGCTCACGTCGGGCGGCACTCGACCGCCAGGCCGCCGGACGGCAGCCGCCCGGCGGCCGCCACCTCCAGGCCGGCCTCGCGCGCCAGCGTCCTGAACTCCGTCAGGGTGTTGCTCCTGCCTCCGACCAGGACCATGTCGATGGCCAGGCGGCGCGGCGCGTCGTCGGCGGTCACCCCGCCGAGGACCACCACCCGCCCGCCGGGCCGGGCCGCCTCGGCGCAGCGGCGCAGGATCGCGGTGGTCTCCTGGTCGGGCCAGTCGTTGAGGACCTTCTTCAGCAGGTAGACGTCGGCGCCGGCCGGCAGCGGGTCGAAGAAGCTCTGCCCGGCGGTGGTGACCCGGTCGGCGACACCGGCGGCCCGGAAGGTCTCCGCGGCGCGGGCCACCGTGCCCGGGAGGTCGACCAGGACGCCGCGGACGTGGGGCCGGGCGCGGAGGATCTCCGCCAGCATCGCCCCGGTGCCGCCGCCGACGTCGACCACCGTCCGCACCGGCTCCCAGCCGCCGCTGAGCGGGACGTCGGCGTCTGGGGTGCCGTGCCCGGCCGGGCCCATCAGCGCGTCGAAGCTGGCGGCGACCTCGGGATGGGCGGCCAGGTCCTCCCAGAACGGCAGCCCGAACACCTCGGCGTAGCCGGAGGCGCCGGTCCGCACGTAGGTGAGCAGCGTCCCCCAGGCGTGGGCCATGCGGCCGCCGATGCCGTCCAGGTCCAGGAAGCGCCCGTGGTCGAGCAGCCCCCGGGCGGCGTCGTTCAGCGCGAAGCGGCCGGGCGCCGGCTCCTCGAAGACGCCCTTGCCCACCAGCCACCCGAGCACGTGGTGCAAGGCGCCGGCGTCGCAGCCGGCGGCCGCGGCGAGCCGGTCGACCTCGGTGACGCCGGCGGCGACGTGCTCGGCGACCCGCAGGGTCGCCACCACGTGGAGGCACCAGGGCGTGCACAGGTCGGTGAGGGCATCCAGGTCCGCGCCGGCCCGCTCGGTGGTTGCCTTCTCCATGGTGCCCGGATCATCGCATGCCCTGGCGATGGCGGGTCAGGTCAGGTCCCCTGGTCCCAGGAGCCGAGGTAGTCGTGCTGGGCGGCCGTCAGCTGGTCGCAGCGGACGCCGAGGGCGGCCAGCTTGAGCCGGGCGACCCGGTCGTCGAGGTGGGCGGGGACCGCGTGGACGCCCGGGCCGAGCGCGGCACCGTCGCGGGCCAGGTGCTCCACGGCCAGGGCCATGGTCGAGAAGGTCAGGTCCATGACCTCGGCCGGGCTGGCCTCCGCGCAGGACTGCCCGACCAGCCGGCCGTCGGCGAGCACGATCAGGTCCTTGCCGTCCGGGAGGGTGTAGGCGACCGCCCCCGGCCGCACCTCGGTGGCGGCGGTGGCGGCCTGCCGCAGGCCGGCCACGTCGATCTCCAGGTCGAAGTGGCCGGAGTTGGCCAGCACCGCGCCGGGCCGCATGGCGCGCAGGTGCTCCAGCCGGATGGCGTCGCGGTTGCCGGTGACGGTGACGAACACGTCGCCCACCGCGGCGGCCTCGGCCATGGTCAGGACCTGGTGGCTGTCCATCACCGCCTCCAGCGCCCTGACCGGGTCGACCTCGACGACCACCACGCGCGCGCCCATCCCGCGCGCCCGCTGGGCGACCCCGCGGCCGCACCAGCCGTAGCCGACGACCACGAACGCCTTGCCGGCCAGCAGCAGGTTGGTGCCGCGCAGGATCCCGTCGATGGTGTTCTGCCCGGTCCCGTAGCGGTTGTCGAACAGGTGCTTGGTGGCCGCGTCGTTGAGCGCCACCAGCGGGTAGCGCAGGGCGCCGTCGGCGGCCATGTTGCGCGCCCGCAGCACGCCGGTGCTGGTCACCTCGGTGGCGCCGACGACCTCGCCGAGCAGCTCCGGGTGGCGGCCGTGGATGGTGGCCGTCAGGTCCGCGCCGTCGTCGACCACGATCGTGGGGCGGACCGACAGCGCTCCCTCGACCTGCCGGTAGAAGGTGGCGCGGTCGCAGCCGTGCAGCGCGTACACCGGCACGCCCAGCTCGTGGTGGATCGCCGCGGCCACCTCGTCCTTGGTCGACAGCGGGTTGGACCCGCACAGCGCCAGCTCTGCCCCGCCGGCCACCAGCACCCGGCACAGGTTGGCGGTCTCGGTGGTCACGTGCAGGCAGGCGGCGACGCGCATGCCCTCCAGCGGCCGGCCGCGCCCGAACTCCGCCGCCAGCGCGCGCAGCACCGGCATCCGGGTGGCGGCGAACTCGACCTTGCGCCGCCCGGCGGCCGCCAGCTCCGGGTCGGCCAGCATCGACGGGGGCATGGTGGTCGGGGTCGAGGGCATGGTGATCCTCCTGTCGTCGGTGGTCGTGCCGGTTCAGCCGGCCAGGCGCAGCAGCCGCTCGGCCTTGCGCTGCTCGTAGGCGAGCGCGCCGGCCGGCGGCGCCTCGCCGGCGCGGGCGAGGCGGGCGAGCGTGCCGACGCGGCCGGCGACGGCGGGCTCCAGCAGGACCCGCAGCCCGAACGCCAGCGCCGCCGGGGTCACCCCGTAGGCGCGCTCCAGCTCGGCCGCGAACGCCGCCGCCAGCAGGTCCCGCCGCCGGTAGCTGCGGTAGCCGCCGGCGGTGCGCGGGGGCGCCACCAGCCCGAGGTCCTCGCGGTAGCGCAGCATGCGCGGCGTGGTCCGCAGCCGTGCCGCCGCCGCCCCGACGACCTCGGCCGCGCCCGGCGCGATGGCGTAGCGCCGCGCCAGCCGCTCCAGCTCCGGTTCCAAGGTCACGACCGCAGCCTAGCAACCTTGACATTATTTTGTAAAGACTACTCTTGCATATTCAAATCTTGACTAGTAAGGTCTTGACCATGGAAACGGCCAAGCTCTCCCCGGGCGCGTACGCCGTGCTCGGCCTGCTGTCGCGCCAGCCGACCTCCGGCTACGAGCTGGGCTCGCTGGCCGAACGGAGCATCGCCCACTTCTGGCCGATCACCCGCGCCCACATCTACGCCGAGCTGGCCAGGCTGGAGGCCGGCGGCCTGGTCACCGCCACCGAGGTCGCCCAGCACGGGCGGCCCGACAAGCGCGTCTACACCATCACCGAGGCGGGCCAGGCCGCCCTGGAGTCGTGGCTGGCCGGCCCCGAGCTCGGCCTGGAGCGCCGCCGGCACCCGCTGCTGCTCAAGGTCTACTTCGGCGAGCGGATGCCGCCCGGCCGCCTGGCCGAGCTGCTCGCCGCGGAGCGCGCGCGGCTGCGGACCGACGGCGAGCATTTCGCGGCGGTGGTGGCCAGGCTGGAGGGCGACCCGCAGGCGGTCTGGCGGCGCGCCACCGCCCTGTACGGGGTCCGCTGCGTGGAGGCCCAGCTCGCCTGGCTCGACGAGGTCGAACCGCTGGCCCTGGCCGCACTCGCCGATCGGAGCACCTGATGTTCAAGGAGAACCGCCGGGTCAAGCTGCTCACCCTGGCGCTGAGCTGCCTGGGGCTGTTCATGGTGCTGCTCGACGTCACCATCGTGAACAACGCCCTGCCGTCGATGCAGCGGCACCTGAACGCCAGCCTGTCCGGGCTGCAGTGGATCATCGACGCCTACACCCTGGTGTTCGCCAGCCTGCTGCTGACCACCGGCGCGCTCAGCGACCGGCAAGGGCGCAAGCGCTGGTTCCTGGTCGGCCTGGCGGTGTTCACCACCGGCTCGGCCCTGTGCGGCGTCGCGCCCAACCTCGGCGTGCTGGTCGCCGCGCGGGCGCTGCAGGCGGTCGGCGGCGCCGCCCTGTCGCCGGCCAGCCTGTCGCTGCTCACCAGTGCCTTCCCCGACCCGCGCGAGCGGGCGCAGGCGATCGGGCTGTGGTCGGGCGTCTCCGGCCTGAGCCTGTCGGCCGGGCCGCTGCTCGGCGGGGCGCTGGTCGACGGGCCGGGCTGGCGCTGGGTGTTCTACGTCAACCTGCCGGTCGGGATGGTCGCGTTCCTGGCGGCGCTGCGCTTCGTGCGCGAGTCGGTCAACCCGCGGCCGCGCCGGCTCGACCCCGCCGGCCAGCTGCTCGGCATCGGCACGCTCGCCACGCTGGTCTACGCGCTGATCGAGGGCGGCAGCCGGGGCTGGACCTCCGGGCTGATCCTGACCATGTTCGCGCTGGCGGCGCTGGGGCTGGCCGCCTTCCTGGTCGCCGAGGCGCGCCAGCGGGAGCCCATGATCGACCTGCGCCTGTTCCGCTCGGCGTCGTTCTCGGGCACCAACCTGGTCGCCTTCCTGACCTTCTTCAGCCTGCTCGGCTTCACCTTCTTCAACACCCTGTACTTCCAGGAGATCCGCGGCTACTCCGCGTTCCACGCGGGGCTGCTCGGCCTGCCGGCCACGCTGGCGATCGTGGTGATGGCGCCGCTGGCCGGGCGGCTGGCCGGCGCCCGCGGCCCGGGACTGCCGATCGCGGTCGGCACCGCCATGTCCGGCAGCGCCCTGCTGCTGCTGCTCGGCCTGCGGCTCGACACCGGCTACGGCAGCATCTGGTGGGTCTTCGCGCTGTTTGGCGCCGGGCTGGGCCTGGTGCTGGCGCCGATGGCGGAGGCGGCGGTGGCCGGTATGCCGCGCTCCCAGGCGGGCCTGGCCTCCGGCATCCTCAACACCAGCCGCCAGGTCGGCGGCGCGGTCGGGATCGCCCTGCTCGGCGCGGTCTTCTCCAGCCGCTTCCGCGCCAGCCTCCCGCCGGTGGTGCGCGCCCGCACCGGCGGCGCCAGCGGCGGCTTCCAGCAGGTGCCGCCCGGCGTCCGCCGGGTCGTCGGCGACGCGTTCGTCTCCGGCCTGCACGCCGGCTACCTGGTCGCCGGCGGCGTGCTGCTGGCCTCGGCGCTGCTGGCGGTCGCCCTGCTGCGGGCGTTCCGCGCGCGTCCGGCCGCGGCGGCCGCCGGCGCGCCCGAGGCGGCCCTGGCGTCGCCCGGGCGGCGCGGCTGACCGCGGCCGGTCGGTTCCGTACCCTTGGCCGGTCGATCGAGGAGGCCGCCAGCCTCGATTACCTGGCGGGCGGTCGGCGACTGAGGGCGCGACGGCCCCGTTTGGATCGGCCGGTGCCGGCGTGGCAAGGTCAGCCCGGAACGGCGAGCAGGAGGCGGCGGTGGTCGACGACCGGGACGCGATCGAGGGCCAGGCGTTCCGGCGCCAGCAGATGGTGCTGGCGTTCACCCGCGGGTCGCGCCAGGCCGGCGAAGCGCTGCTGCGCCGCCCCAACCGGCCGCTGGCGGCCGGGCTGGCGGTGGCGCTGGTCGCCTGCCTGGTCGTCGGCGTCAGGACCCTGCTCACCCACGGCCCGCCCAAGGACTGGAACGTGGAGGGCACGCTGGTCGTCGACCGCGACGAGGGCGGCCGCTACGTGGTCGCCGGCGGCGTGCTGCGACCGCTGCGAAACCTGACCAGCCTCCGCCTGCTGCAGGGCGGGCCGCCGTCCCGCTCGGTGCAGGTCGGGCACGCCCTGGTCGCCGGCCAGCCGGTGGGCCAGCCGCTCGGCATCCCCGGCGCCCCCGACGAGCCGCCCGGCCTGCTGCCCGGGACCTCCCCGTGGGCGGCCTGCCAGGGCGGCGGCGACCGGCTCGACCTGCTGGTCGGGCTGCCGGCGCCGGTCGGCCAGGCCGCTCCCGGCGCGCCCGGCGGGATCCTGGCGCGCGCCGCCGGCGGCCAGCAGGTGTTCCTGGTCGCCGGGCGCGGCGCCTACCGGATCGGCTCGCAGGCGGCGCTCGCCCGCCTCGGCTACACCGTCGACCAGGTCCGCACCGTGCCGCGGCGCTGGCTGGACCTGCTGCCGAGGGTGGCGACCCTGGACCTGCTGGCGCTGCCCGGCGACGGCGGCGGGCCGGCCGCGCCCGCCGCGCCGTTCATGGCCGACGGCACCGTCGTGGTCGAGCAGCCGTCCGGCGTGCAGTACCTGGCCGGCGGCGGGGCGCTGCACCGGGTGCTCAACCGCACCAGCCTGCTGCTGCTGGGCCGGCCGGTGCGCGGACCGACGCCGGCCGGGCGGGCGGCGGTGGTCGCCCAGCCCCAGGGCGAGCCGTTCGGGGTGGCCGCGGCGCCGCCGTCGCCGCCGGCGGTCCCCGAGGGTGCCAGCCGCCAGTACGCCTGCGCGTCCACCACCGGCCCGGTCCGGGTGCTGGACCGCCCGCCGACCGCCCCAGGGCTGGTCCGGGCGGCGCCGCCGGCCGGCGCCCGCGCCCGCAGCGGCGGGCCGGTGCGGGTGTGGCAGCCGGCCGCCCGCGGGGTGCTGGCCCGCCCGGCCGACGCGGTGGGCAAGGACCTGTCCCCACGGGCGCCCGCCTACCTGGTCGCCGACGGCACCGCCTACCCGATCCCGGAGGAATCGGCCCTCGGCGCCCTCGGCTACGCCGACACCGAGGTCCGCCCCCTGCCCCGCGCCTGGCTGGCCGCCCTCCCGCGCGGCCCGGTCCTGGCCGCGCCGAGGTAGGGGAGGGGACGGCGCGGGTCGGGCGCGCCGCCGCGTGGCGCGGGGGGTTTCCTACGTGGGGGGTGGGACCCAGGGGACCTGGACCAAGACCGAGCGGTGCTGGCGGCGGACCAGCAGGCCGCGGCCGGGGACGCGGGGCATGGCACGGTAGGGGCCGACCAGCGCGCCCTCCTGCGGGTCGCCGGACAGGATCACGCCGGGGCCGCCGAGCTCGCGGACCCGTTGCAGGACCGGCTCGTACAGGGCGCGGGCGGCGCCGCCGACGCGGCGGGCGAGCAGCAGGTGCAGGCCGATGTCGCGGCCCTGGGCGAGCAGGTCCAGCAGCGGCAGCAGCGGGTTGCCGCTGGGCGTGACGACCAGGTCGTAGTCGTCGACCAGCACGTACACGTCGGGCCCGCTCCACCAGCTCCGCTCGCGCAGCTGCGTTGCCGTCAGGTCCGGCCCCGGCAGCCGGCGCTCCAGCGCCTCGCGCAGCTCGGCGACCATGCTGGCCGCGGCCGGCGCCGCGCCCGCGTAGCCGGCCAGGTGCGCGGCGTCGACCGCCTCCAGCAGCGTGCGGCGGTAGTCGACCACCAGCAGCTTGGCCCGGCGCGGCGGCTGGCGGGCGGTCAGGCCGCGGGCGAAGGCGCGCAGGAAGGCCGTCTTGCCCGACTCGCCGTCGCCGAACAGCAGCAGGTGCGGGTCGGCGCCGGCCAGGTCGAGGTAGACCGGGACCAGGTCGGGCTCGCCGATGCCGATCGGCACGCCCGGCCGGCGGTCCTCGCCGGGGGCGGGCAGCTCCTCCAGGCCCAGCCGGGCCGGCAGCACCTGGACCGGCCGCACCGACGGCCCGTGCCAGGCCGCCTTGACCCGCCCGACCAGGTCCTCGACCGCCTCCTGCAGCCCGGCGGCGGTGGCCTCGCCGTCGAGGCGGGGCAGGGCCGCCTGGAAGTGGAGCCGGTCGGGGTGCAGGCCGCGGCCCGGCACCCCGACCGGCACGTTGGCGGCCTCCTTGCGGCCGACCTCGGAGTCCAGCGGGTCGGCCAGCCGCAGCTCCAGCCGCCCCCCGATCGAGTCGCGCAGGTTGGGCCGCACGTCCATCCAGCGGCCGGCGGCCAGCGCCAGGTGGATGCCGTAGCCGAGGCCGCGGGCGGCCAGCTCCACCACCACCGGCTCCAGGTCCTCGAAGTCCTGCCGGAAGGCCGCCCAGTTGTCGACCAGCAGGAACACGTCGCCGAGCTCCTCGTCGGGGAGCTGGCCGGCCGCCCGCAGGGCCCGGAAGGTGTGCACCGAGTCGATGCCCCTGCTCAGGAACAGCCGCTCCCGGTCGTCGAGCAGGGCCTGCACGGTGCCGACGACCCGGCGCACCCGCTCGGGGTCGAGCCGGCCGGTGACCGTGCCGACGTGCGGCAGCCCGGCCAGCGCCTGCAGGGTGCCGCCGCCGAGGTCGACGCAGTGGAACTGCACCTGCTCGGGGGTGTGGGTGCAGGCGAACGCGGCCACCAGGGTGCGCAGCAGGGTGCTCTTGCCCGACTGGGGGCTGCCGACCACCACCAGGTGCCCCGCCGCCCCGGCGAAGTCCAGCAGCAGCGGCTCCTGCGCCTGGTCGGTCGGCTCGTCGAGCATCCCGACCGGCACCCGCAGCCGCCCGGCCCGCGACCAGCCGGGGGCGAGCACGCCGCCGGGGTCCTCCAGGTTCAGGCCGGGCAGCAGCCGGTCCAGGGTGAGCGCCGGCGGCAGCGGCGGCAGCCACACCTGGTGGACGCGGGCGGCGGCCGGCGCCAGCCGCCGGACGACCACGTCCATCACGCTCGGCCCCGGCCGCTCGGCGGCGCCGGCGAACGCGGCGCCGGCCGGCTCGGCCCGGTCGGCACCGAGGTTGCGCGCCGGGAACGGCAGCACGGTCGCGGTGGCCGCCGCCCGCTCGGGCGCGGGCGGCCGGTAGGGGTCGGAGACCATCGCCGCCTTGAATCGCTCGAACACGTCCGGGTCGACCTTGAGGTAGGCGGACCCGGGGATCGCCGGCAGCTCGTGGGCGTCGGGCACGCCCAGCACGGCGCGGCTCTCCATGGCGCTGAAGGTGCGCAGGCCGATCCGGAACGACAGGTGGCTCTCCAGCCCGCGCAGCCGCCCCTCGTCCAGCCGCTGGGAGGCGAACAGCAGGTGCATGCCGAGGCTGCGCCCCAGCCGCCCGATGGCCACGAACAGCTCGATGAACTCGGGCCGGCTGGCCAGCAGTTCGCTGAACTCGTCGACGATCACCAGCAGGAACGGCAGCGGCTCCAGGTCGGCGCCGGCCGCCTGGTGCTGGTGGTACTCGCGGATGGAGGCGAGGTTGCCGGCCGCGCGCAGCAGCTCCTGGCGCCGCCGCTGCTCGCCGAACAGGGCGGCGTGCATGCGGTCGACCATGGCCAGGTCGTCCTGCAGGTTGGTGATGGTGCCGGCGACGTGCGGCAGGCCCGACATGCCCGCGAAGGTGGCGCCGCCCTTGAAGTCGACCAGCACGAAGGCGAGCGCCTCGGGCGGGTGGCGGACGGCCAGCGCGGTCACCAGGGTCCGCAGCAGCTCGCTCTTGCCCGAGCCGGTGGCGCCGACCACCAGGCCGTGCGGGCCCATGCCGCCCTGCGCCGACTCCTTCAGGTCCAGCAGCAGGGGCTCGCCGGCCGCGGTGACGCCGATCGGCACGCGCAGGAACTCGCGCGCCGGCCGGGACCGCCAGGTGGCGGCCGGGTCCAGCGCGGCCACGTCGCCCAGCCCCAGCAGCTCGCCGAGGCCGACGTCGGATACCAGCGCCCTCTCCGGCGCGTCGGCCGACAGGCGCAGGGGGGCGAGCCGGCGGGCCAGCGCCTCGGCGACCGGCGGCGCCACCAGGTCGGGGCGGCCGGCGGCCAGCGGCGCGCCGGCCTCGCCAGCCGCCTCCAGCCGCAGGCCGCCGCGCCCGACCGCCAGCCGCAGGTCGACGGCGGGCGGCTCGTCGCGGCGGGCGCCGGCCAGGGCGACCACGGTGACGCCCAGGTCGCGCGGGCCGGCGGCGAGCTGGCCCAGGGCGGCCGCCCGCGCCGGCCGGGCGAGCGCGTCGACCAGCACCAGCAGGTGGGCGCCGGGCGGCGGGCCGTCGCCGGCGTGGCGGGCGGCGCGGCGGGCGTCCAGCTCCGGCCCGAGCAGGGCAGCCAGCTGCTCCAGGTCGGCGGCGACCATGCGGGCCGGGTCGGGGCCGTCGCCGGCGCGGGGGTGGCGGCTGTGGGGCAGCCACTTGACCCAGTCCCAGTCGGCGTCGGCGGCGTCGCCGTAGCAGAACGCCATGCGCAGGTCGTCGGGGGCGTGGAAGGCCGCCAGCTGGCAGACCAGGGCGCGGGCGACGGCCCGGGCGGCCGCCGGGTCGCCGACCACGCTCAGCACCCCGACCGACGACAGCGGCACCGTTACCGGCTGGTCGGACACGGTGCCCTGGCGGGCGACCAGCCGCCTGGCCGCGGCGGCGCTGACCGGCTCGAACTCGGCCATCGGGTCGTCGTCCAGCGCCAGCACCGGCGAGGTCGCCAGCGGCCGCGGGCCGAGCCCGACGCGGGCCTCCAGGAAGTCGTCGTCGCCGGGGCGCCGCTCCCAGACCCGCTCGGGCGAGCCGGCGAGCGTCCACAGCTCGGCCGGGTCGGGATGGCGCCAGGCGGCCGCCGCCCGCTGCGCCCGGGCGGTGGCGCGCAGCCGCGTCCGCACCCGGCCCAGGTAGCCGAGGTAGCGGCGGCGGTCGGCGGCGGTGCGGCCACGCCGGCCGGAGCGCTGCTGCACGTACATGCCGGCGCCCATGCCGACCGCGCCGAGGGCGAACAGCCCGCTCGACAGCACGAACAGCGGCTTGGGGTTGAGCAGGGCGAACAGCAGCGCGCCGCCGCTGCCCATCACCGGGAACACGTATTGAAGCCACTGCGCCGACCCGCCGGGCGGGGCGGCGGGGGACGGCGGGCGGGCCACGGCGACCTCGCCGGAGGGGACCGGCGGGGGCGGCGTCCGGGCCGGGCGGTGGATGACGCGGAAGCTCATGGGGGACTGGGGGGAGGATCGGGGGGCGATTGGGCGGAACCGGGCACCGCCGACTATATTCCCCACCACGACGCCCACGCGTGCGCTGTCCACAGCATGTCCGAAGCCTTCTGCCGGATCACCGTCCTGGCGCCCAGGCGGCGCGTGGAC
>DASQWY010000175.1:0-2355 GCA_035640005.1 Actinomycetes bacterium | reverse complement strand
GACATGGTGGCGGTGCTGCTGGCCGACTACCGCATGCCGGAGATGAGCGGCCTTGAGTTCCTGGAGCAGGCCATGGACCTGTTCCCGCATGCACGGCGGGCGCTGCTGACCGCCTACGCCGACACCGACGCCGCCATCCAGGCGATCAACGTGGTGGACCTCGACCATTACCTGCTGAAGCCGTGGGACCCGCCGGAGGAGAAGCTCTACCCGGTGGTCGACGCCCTGATCGAGCTGTGGCAGGTCACCGGGGACAAGCCGATCACCGAGACCCAGGTGGTCGGCCACCGCTGGTCGGCGCGCTCGTTCGAGGTACGGGACTTCCTGGCGCGGAACTCGGTGCCCTACCGCTGGTTCACCGTGGAGCAGCCGGAGGGCCAGGCGCTGCTGGAGGCCGCCGGGCTCGACGCCACCAGCATCCCGCTGGTGGTGACCCCCACCGGCGACTCACTGGTCGATCCGAGCGTCGAGCAGCTGGCCGCCCAGGTGGGCCTGTCGACCACGCCCGCCACCGACTTCTACGACACGCTGATCGTCGGCGGCGGGCCGGCCGGGCTCGGCGCGGCCGTCTACGCCGCCTCGGAGGGGCTCCGCACGGTCCTGCTGGAACGGCAGGCCACCGGCGGGCAGGCGGGCCAGAGCTCCCGGATCGAGAACTACCTCGGCTTCCCCAACGGCGTCAGCGGCGCGCAGCTCACCGACCGGGCACGCCTCCAGGCCCACAAGTTCGGCGCGGAGGTCCTCACCGCCCGGAGCGTCGCCGCCCTGGAGGTGCGCGGCTCCTCCCGCGTGGTCCGCTTCGCCGACGGCGGCGAGGTCGCCGCCCACACGGTGGTGCTCGCCACCGGCGTCGCCTACCACAAGCTCGAGGTGCCCGGCGCCGACCGGTTCGCCGGGCTCGGGGTGTTCTACGGGTCGGCCGCCACCGAGGCACCGGCCGTCGCCGGCGAGGACGTCTACGTGGTCGGGGGCGCCAACTCCGCCGGCCAGGCCGCCGTGTTCCTGTCCAGGCACGCGCGCCGGGTCACCCTGCTGGTGCGCGCGGACGCCCTGGAGCGCTCCATGTCCCACTACCTGATCCGTCAGATCCGCGACATCCCCAACATCGAGGTCCGGACCCGCACCGAGGTGGTCGGGATGGCGGGCCAGGAGCACCTGGAATGGCTGAGGCTCTGCGACACCCGCACCGGCGCGGTGCGGGAGGTGGCGTCGAACTTCCTGTTCGTGTTCATCGGCGCGGCGCCGTGCACCGACTGGCTGGACGGCGTGGTCCAGCGTGACCCCAAGGGGTTCCTGCTCACCGGCCCGGACCTGCTGGTCGGCGGGAAGCGGCCGCGGGGCTGGACGCTGGACCGGGACCCTTACTACCTGGAGGGCAGCGTGCCGGGGATCTTCGCCGCCGGCGACGTGCGCGCCAACTCCGTCAAGCGGGTCGCCTCCGCGGTCGGGGAAGGGGCGATGGCGATCCAGGTCGTCCACCGGTACCTGGAGGCCCAGTGACCGAGCGGCTCGGCCCCGACGCGCTCCGCGAGCTGTTCCTGTTCGAGAAGCTCTCGGACGAGCAGCTCGCCTGGCTCGCCGAACGCGGCGAGGTCAGGAGCTACCCGGCCGGCGTGACCGTGTACGCGGCCGGGGAGGCCGCGACCACCCTGTTCGTGCTGCTGGAGGGCACCCTGTCGATGACGGTGCGGGCCGGCGGCGCCGAGGTTGAGACCCTGCGGACCGACTACCGCGGCGCCTACGCGGGCGCGTTCTTCGCCTACCTGGACGTACCCAGCGCACGCTCGTACACCGCCAGCGTCCGTGCGGTGACCGCGTGCCGCTTCTGGGAGCTGCCCGCCGACGACTTCGCCTCGGCGATGTGGGAGTGGTTCCCGATGGCAACGCACATGCTGGAGGGCTTCGCCATCCAGGGGGCGGCCACGCAGGAGCTGGTGAGCACCCGCGAGCGGCTGGTCGGCCTCGGCACGGTCACCGCCGGCCTCACCCACGAGCTGAACAATCCCGCGACCGCCGCCGCCCGCGCCACCGCCACCCTCCACCAGCGGCTGGAGGGGCTGTGGGACGAGCTGGCCGCGCTCACCCGCGGCGAGCTCGCCCCCGACCGGCTGGCCGCGCTGGTCGACCTGGTGCGCCAGGCCAGCGGCCACCGTGCCGAGCTGCCGCCGCTGTCGCCGTTGCAGGTGGCCGATCGGGAGGACGAGCTGGGCGGCTGGCTGGAGGAGCACGGCGTCGCCGATGCCTGGGACCTGGCGCCGCCGCTGGTCGCCGCCGGCATCGACGTCGACCGGCTCGAGCAGGTCGCCGCCGGCGTCCCCGCCGGGCTGCTGCCGCAGGCGGTCGGCACCTTCGCGG
>DASQWY010000174.1:0-4113 GCA_035640005.1 Actinomycetes bacterium | reverse complement strand
CGCGCGGCATGCAGCAGAAGGTCGCGGTGGCGGCCGCGCTGGTCACCGACCCGCCGATCGTGCTGCTGGACGAGCCCACCATCGGGCTGGACGTGCAGGCCGCCCGCACCGTCAAGCATTGGATCGGCCGGCTGGCCCATGCCGAGGGCAAGACCGTGGTGCTGACCACCCACCAGCTGGACGTGGCCCAGCAGCTCAGCGACCGGGTGGCGATCATCCGCCGCGGCCGCATCACCGCCGACCTGCCTGTGGCCGAGCTGCTGGCCCGCTTCCGTGAGGACCGCTACCGGATCACCCTGGACGCCCCGATCGACCCCGCCGCGGTGCATCTGCCCGAGGGCACCCAGGTCGCCCACCAGGACGGCGGCACCGTGCTGGTGGCGCCGGCCGCCGACCGGCGGGTGCTGTATGGCCTGCTGGACCGCCTCGGCCGCCTGGACGCGCCGCTGGCGTCGGTCGTTCAGGTCGCGCCCGACCTGGAGGACGTGTTCGTCCGCCTAGTAGAGGAGGAGAGGCAGCGATGACTAGCACGGCTGTGCGGATCGTTGGCAACGAGACCGCCAAGGGCCTGCGCATCTGGTGGGCCAACTGGGCCACCGTCCTGCCCGAGCTGCTGGTGCTGGCCGGCCTGTTCCTCGCCTTGCAGTACCTGCTTGGCGGCGGCCGCATCGTCGCCGGGCTGGTCGCCCCGACGATGCTGGGGTTTCTCCCCTACGTATTCGCCTACCTGGCGATCGTGAAGCTGGTCGCCGGCGTGGTCGAGGAGCTGCAGGCCGGCACCCTGGAGCAGACCCACCTCAGCCCGCTGCCCGCCTGGCTGCTGTCGCTGGGCCGCCTCGCCAGCGCCATCGTGCAGGACCTGCTGCCCACCATCCTGCTGGGCGCCGGCTACCTCATCGCCCTACATGCCGCCATGGACCTGCGGCTGCCCTGGCGGTGGCCGGCGCTGCTGCCTGCCGGGCTGCTGGTGGCCGACGTGGCCGGCTTCGCGCTGCTGCTGGGCGGGCTGGCGCTGCGGGTGTCCACCGTCGGCGCGATCACCCACGTGCTGCTGTCGCTGGTGATGCTGGTCAACGGCGCCTTCGTGCCCATCTCGGCCTTCCCTGACTGGCTGCAGGCCCTGGCCAGGCTGGCGCCCACGACCCTGGGCGTGGAGGTCACCCGAAGGGTGCTGCTGGACGGCCAACCCTTGTCGGCGGCCTGGGCCGACCAGCGCCTGGTCTGGCTGCTGCTGCACGCCGCGGCGTTGCTGGCGGCCGGCTGGACGCTGTGGCAATGGAACATCCGCCGTGGGCTCCGCAACGGGAGGTTGGGACCGCAATGGCCACCATCACCACGCCTATGACTATGACCGCCGCGCCCAGCAACCGCCTTGGCGTCGGTGCCGCCGTGACCGCCCTCGCCAACGAGGTCCACAAGGGCCTGCTGTTCGTCTGGCGGGAGCGCACGCAGGTCCTCATCGAGCTGCCGCTGTGGTTTGGGGTGTTCCTGCTCATGAACGCCATCACCGGCAGCGGCGAACAGCTCGCCGCCGGCGGCCGGCTCGACTTCACCAACGCGACCCACGCCGGCGCGCGGTTTGTGGGCTTCGGTGCGTTCATCCTGTTCTACCTGCAGTCCAGCAAGCTGTATTGGCGGCTGCTGGGGGAGATCCAGGCCAGCACCCTGGAGCAGGTCTACCTCAGCCCTCTGCCCCCGTGGCTGCTGACCGCCGCCGGCCGGGTCGTGGCAACCGTGCTGGAGGCGCTGGTCACCGTCACCGCCGTCTACCTGGGCGTTGGCGTCATCGTCGACCTCGACCTTGCCTGGCGGGGCGAGGCGCTGCTGCCGCTGCTGCTGTTCCTGCTCGCCACCGTCGGCTACTCGCTCGTCCTAGGTGGCCTGGTCCTGGTGTGGAAGCGGGTGGAGATGCTGGCCGAGGGGCTGGCGGTGCTGGCGTTCCTGCTGGCCGGGATCTTCCTGCCGCTGGCGGTCCTGCCCGGCTGGCTGGCCAACGTCGCCAGGCTGCTTCCGATCACCCAGAGCGTGGCGTACCTGCGCGCGGTGCTGGTCGACGGGCGGCCGCTTGGCGCCATGTGGGGCGACGGCGGCCTGGTCTGGGCGGCCACCAGCACCCTGGCCTGGCTGGCGGCCGGCATCACCGCGTTCTCGGCTGGCCAGCGCACCGCCAGGCGCCACGGCAGCCTCGGCCAGCACTGACCTCCACCAGCTGCGCTGGTCTCGGTCACCAGCCGCACCGCCGGCCGCAGCACCGCTCAGGCCTGACGGCCAGGCCGAAGTCGGCGGCCGGTGCGGCGGCGCCCTGGCGGCGCACCGGCCGGTTGCGTGCCTGCCACCTGCCGGGACGATTGGGTGGCCGAGCGCGCCCCCTCTGGTCCGGAGGCCTGGAGCCGGATGAAGACGATGGTCGTGAACAGCTTCGGCGGCCCCGATGTCCTGCGGGTCGGCGAGGTTCCCGATCCCCAGGTCGGGCCGGGGCAGGTGCGCGTGGCGGTCCACGCCGCCGGTACCAACCCCGTCGACACCGGCAACCGCGCCGACGGCGCCTGGGCCAGGCTCCGGCCCCCCTGCGTCCTCGGCTACGACCTCGCCGGCGTCATCGACCAGGTCGGTGAGGGCGTCCACCGGCTCCGGGTCGGCCAGCGGGGATAGCGATGACCTCGTTCCCAGGTGGCACCGGCGGCTACGCCGAGCTGGCCGTGGTGGACGCCGACCTGGTCGCCCCGTTCCCGGCCGGCTGCTCGTTCACCGACGCGGCCGCCGTGCCGCTGGCGGCGGGCACCGCCTGGGAGGTCCTGCAGCGGCTGCGACCGATGGCGGGCGCCTGGGTGCTGGTCCACGGCGCCAGCGACGGCGTCGGCACCTTCCTGGTGCAGCTGGCCGCAGCCGCCGACCTGCGGGTCATCGCCGTCGGCGGCGCCGGCTCCCACCGACTGCTCGGCAAGCTTGGCGCCGCCGGTTGTGTCGACTACCACGCCGCCTCGGTCGCCCCCCGCTGCGCTGGCGGCGGCCGGCGGGCCGGTCGACGCCGTCGTTGACCTGGTCGGCGGCGCCGGCCTGCAGGCCAGCGTCACCGCGGTGCGCGCCCACGGGCGGCTGGCGGCGATCGCCACGCCGCGGCTGGACCTGGACGCGGTCCTTGACGCCAATCTGACCTTCCACTGCGTGCTGATCCAGGACAACGGGGACCGCACCCGGATGCTGGCCGACCTGCTCGGCCGGCAGGCGATCCGGCCGGTGGTCGCGGGCGTCTACCCGCTGGAGCGCGCCGCCGAGGCACACCGACGCCTGGAGCGCAGGCACAGCGGCGGCAAGCTCGTCCTCCAGCTCCGCGACCAGTAGGCTCCAAGGCGTTCGCCGCCTACTCGCCAATACGCAGGCGGATGGCTTGTGCGTTAGCCGGCCTGGCCGCCTTGAGGCCCTGCACTTCAGGCATAGTCCCCGTCGTGATCGCCGACTACGACCCGGCCTGGCCTGAGCAGTTCCAGCAGCTGGCGGCCGCGCTGCGCCGACAGCTCGGCGATGCCGTCCTGGCCATCGATCACATCGGCTCCACGTCGGTGCCCACATCGGCTCCACGTCGGTGTCCGGGCTGGCCGCCAAGGACACCTCGACGTCCAGGGCACCGTGGGGGCCCTGGCCGACGCCGACCGGCTCGCGCCCGCCTTCCAACGGGCCGCCATACCGGCGGGACCAACGGCCGGCCGGCGACCCCAGCGATCCCGGCCGGTGGGAGAAGCGCCTGTGGCAGGCCCCACCTGGCGCGAGGTTGTCCCGGGTCCCGTAGAAGTTGAGGTGGCGGTCCCCGCCTGATGCCTGCCGTG
The DNA here is from genome assembly GCA_035640005.1 of Actinomycetes bacterium. Lineage (GTDB taxonomy): Bacteria > Actinomycetota > CALGFH01 > CALGFH01 > CALGFH01 > DASQWY01. Next base: position 289 of record DASQWY010000174.1, on the reverse strand, counting down.
TGGTAGGTGTCGGGCATCCGCCAAGAAGCTCGACCAGAAGGGGACCGCCGTGCCGAAGGAGACCCAGCGCACCGCCACCACCGACCAGGCCCAGTTGCAGCTGCCCGAGCGGGTGACCGTCGCGGTCGCCGAGCTGGCCTCCGCGGCCCGCGAGGGCTTGCTCGCCCTGGCAGTGGGGACCGGCTTGCAGGTGCTGGAGATCATGCTGGCCGAAGACGTCGCCCGGCTGGTGGGCGCCAAGGGCCGCCACCTCCCGGAGCGGAGCGCGGTGCGTCACGGCTCCGAGCCC
>DASQWY010000173.1:0-7244 GCA_035640005.1 Actinomycetes bacterium | reverse complement strand
TCGCGCCGGCCGCCCGCAGCAGCCCCGGCGTGCCGTAGACCGGCCGGCCGCCGACCAGCACCAGGCGCAGGTCCCGCTCGGTGGCCTCGACCAGGTTGCGCCACGGGTCGGGGTGGCGGCGGCGGAACACCACCAGGTCGGCCTGCAGCCCGGCGCGGACCCGGCCGAGCCGGTCGCCCCAGCCGACAGCGTCGGCCGGGTTGGCGGTCACCATCGCGCACAGCTGCTGGCCGTCGAAGGCGCCGCCCAGGCCACCGTCGGCCGTCGCCCGCCGGTTCCACAGGTCGGCCACCTTCAGCTCGCCGAGCAGGTTCTTGGAGCCGGACGGCCCCCAGTCGGCCCCCAGGCACACCCGGATGCCGTGCTCGCGGGCGTCGGTGACCTGGCTGGTGGTGCGGTACAGCCACAGGTTCGACAGCGGCGACCACACCATCGAGCTGCCGTGCGGCCCCCAGTCCTCGTACTCGGGCCGGCCCAGCGCGGTGGCGTGGATGGCGACCAGGGTCGGGTGCAGGCAGTCGTTGGCCTTGAGGTCCTGGTACTCGCGCAGCAGGCCCGGGGCGGTGCCCTCGGCCAGGTGGTAGATGAAGGCGTTGCCGGTGGTCATGTGGTCGCGGGCGTCGGCGAACGCCTCCTCGCCGGCCAGCGTCCGCACCGACTGGAAGACGCTGCGCTTGCCGCTACCGAACGTCTCGAACTCGACGTTGCGGATCAGCCAGCCCTCGTACGGGCGGGTCAGCTTGGCCGAGCCCTGGATGGCGGTGACCCCGCCGACCACGGCCTTGACCTCGGCGAACTTGAGCAGCGCCTTGCCGGCCACCTGGCCGAGCGCGTTGGCCGGCAGGCGGATGTCGGTGACGTAGGCGTCCAGCCGTGGCCACTGGTCGCGGCTGGCGAACGGGTCCGGGTGGCCGGGCGGCTGCCACAGCGACCGGTGGTTGTAGGCCAGGTGGTTGTGCAGGTCGATCAGGCCCGGGTAGAGGACCCCCCGGGTCGGCAGCCTGGCCGTGGCGTCGAACCCGGCCGGGGCCGGCTCGCCCTGGTCCTGGACCGCCTCGATGCGGCCGTCGTCGCCGACGTAGACCGAGCCGGCGTCCAGCAGGGGCCGGGCAGGGTCGAGCGTCACGACCGGGCCGTTCAGCACCAGCGCCATGCGGCGTCACCTCCTCGGTCGGTAGGCTACCGTCCCGGCGAGTGCGGAGGGAGCAAATGCGAGGAGATCCCGCGGCGGTGCCCGCGCCCGAGGGGCGGCCGCGCTCCGCCAGGGTGGCCGGCGCCGCCGCCTTCGCGCTGCTGCTGGCCTGCCTGACGGTGCTGCTGGAACCGGCCGGCCGGCGCGGGGCGGCGGCCGGGCTGGTCGTGGCCGGCCTCGCCGTCGGGGTGCCCGGCGGCTTGCGCCTGCGCGCCCGCGGGCGGCGGACGCCGATGGAGCGCCTCAACGACGCCGCCTTCCTGGTGGTGCTGGCGGCCGCCTCGCTGGTGGCGACCGGCCTCGCCCGGCCCTGGACGGCGGCCGTGCCCGGCCTGGTCGGCGGCGTGCTGGTCGGCCGCGCCACCCGCCCGCCGGCCGGCGGGCGGGCCGGCCAGGGCCAGGACGCCGGCGAGGCCGATGGCGTCTGAGAGCCGGCGGACCATCTGGGTGGCGTTCGCCGCCAACCTGTCGATCGCCGCCGCCAAGCTGGCCGCCGGGCTGATCGGCGGCTCCACGGCGATGCTCGCCGAGGCCGCCCACTCCCTGGCCGACACCATGAACCAGGTGTTCCTGCTGGTCTCGCTGCAGCTGGGGGAGCGGCCGCCGGACGAGGACCACCCCTTCGGGCACGGCAAGGAGCGCTTCTTCTGGGCGCTGCTGGCGGCGGTGTTCATCTTCGTGTCGGGAGCGGTGTTCTCGCTGATCGAGGGGCTGCGGGCGCTGCTGTCCGGGGAGGCGCTGGACGTCGGCTACCCGCTGACCTACGCGGTGCTGGTGTTCTCGCTGCTGGCCGAGGGCTGGTCGCTGCTGCGGGCGTTCCGGCAGGCCCGCGGCGAGGCCGCCGCCGCCGGCACGCCGCTGCGGGTCTACCTGCGCCAGAGCAACGACCCGACCCTGCGGACGGTGATGTTCGAGGACAGCGCCGCGGTCACCGGCGTGCTGCTCGCCCTGCTCGGGGTCGGCCTGCACCAGCTCACCGGCCAGGCGTTCTGGGACCCGGCCGCCTCGGTCGCGATCGGCGTGCTGCTGGCGGTGGTCGCCCTGAGCCTCGGCCGCTACACCAAGGGCCTGCTGATCGGCGAGGCGGCCCGGCCCGAGCAGCGCGAGGCGATGCGCCGGGCGATCCTCGCCCACCCCGGGGTCGAGGACGTGCTGGAGCTGCTGACCATGTACCTCGGCCCCACCTCGCTGCTGGTGGCGGTGCGGGTGGACCTGCGCGACGACATCAGCTCCCAGGACGTCGAGCAGCTCTCCAACCGCATCGACCGCGACCTGCGCCAGGTGGTCGGCGAGGTCGAGCAGGTGTTCGTCGACGCCACCCCCCGCCAGCCCCGCCGGGCCGTGCCGTCCCCGCCGGCCGGGTGACCGCGGGGCTTGTACGGACCGTCCAAGCCGGCGGCGCGGGTTGGCCGGAGCGGCAGGTCGTGCCGGCCTGGCGCACCGCGTAACGTTCGCGCATGGACGACAAGCCGAGCGCGGTGCGGCTGCGCGGCGTGTGGAAACGGTACGGCCAGGTCGCCGCGGTGGCAGGGGTCGACCTGGACGTGCGCGAGGGGGAGTTCCTCACCCTGCTGGGCCCGTCGGGCTCGGGCAAGACCACCATCCTGCGCATGATCGCCGGCTTCGAGCTGCCCGACGAGGGCAGCGTGCGGCTCGGCGAGCTGGACGTGACCACCGCGCCGCCGTTCGACCGCGACGTCAACACCGTGTTCCAGGACTACGCGCTGTTCCCGCACATGAGCGTCGCCGACAACGTCGGCTACGCGCTCAGGGTCCGCAAGGTCCCGCGCGCCGAGCGGCGCGAGCGGGTGGCCGCGGCGCTGCGGCTGGTGCGGCTGGAGGACTTCGGCGGGCGCCGCCCGCAGCAGCTGTCGGGCGGCCAGCGCCAGCGGGTCGCGCTGGCCCGCGCGCTGATCAACCGGCCGCGGGTGCTGCTGCTGGACGAGCCGCTCGGCGCCCTGGACGCCAAGCTCCGCCAGCAGATGCAGCTGGAGCTGAAGGCGCTGCAGGCCGAGGTCGGCATCACCTTCCTGTTCGTCACCCACGACCAGGACGAGGCGCTGACCATGAGCGACCGCATCGCGGTGCTGCAGGGCGGCCGCATCGAGCAGGTCGGCAGCCCCGCCGAGGTGTACGAGCGGCCGGCCAGCCCGTTCGTGGCCGGCTTCGTCGGCACCTCCAACCTGCTCGCCGGCCAGGCCGCCGCCGCGCTGGTCGGCGAGGAGGGCGTGTTCACCGTCCGCCCGGAGAAGATCCAGGTCCTCGACCCCATGGCGGAGCCGCCGCCTGGGCACTGCCACGCGGTCGGGACGGTCCGAGCGGTGGCCTACCTCGGCTCGGTCACCCGCCTCACCGTCGCCCTGGCGGCCGGCGCCGAGCTGGTCGTGCTGCGCCAGAACCTCGCCACCACCTCCTCCGAGGTGGCCGCCCTGACCGGCAGCCGGGTGCGGCTGGTGTGGCGTCCCGAGCACAACTTCCGTCTGTCCCCGGCCACCGCCGCCGCCCCAGCAGGAGGGTGAAGATGACCCGTCGACCGGCCCGCACCATCCCGTTCGTGGCCGCCGCGCTGCTGCTGGCGCTGGCCGCCGGCTGCAGCTCCTCCGGCGGGGGCGGTGGCTCCTCGGGCGGCCAGCCGCAGGGGTTCAAGCCGCCGAACGTGCCGATGCAGCAGTCGCTCGGCGCCGGGGAGGGCCAGGTCAACCTGGTCGCCTGGGCGGGCTACGTCGAGAACGGCTCCACCGACCCGAAGGTCAACTGGGTGACCCCGTTCCAGCAGGCGACCGGCTGCAAGGTCAACGTCAAGGTGGCCGGCACCTCCGACGAGATGGTGCAGCTGATGCGGTCCGGGCAGTACGACGGCGTGTCGGCCTCCGGCGACGCCACCCTGCGGCTGATCGCCGCCGGCGACGTCGCCCCGGTCAACACCAACCTGGTCCCCAACTACAAGGACGTGTTCGACGGGCTCAAGCTGAAGCCGTGGAACTCGGTCAACGGGGTCGCCTACGGCATCCCCCATGGCCGCGGGGCCAACCTGCTGATGTGGCGGACCGACAAGGTGAAGCCGGCGCCCGACTCGTGGGGGGTGGTGTTCGACCCGGCCTCGCCGTACAAGGGCAAGGTGACCGCCTACGACTCGCCGATCTACATCGCCGACGCCGCCCTGTACCTGAAGGCGACCAAGCCGGACCTCGGCATCTCCAACCCCTACGAGCTCGACCAGAAGCAGTTCCAGGCCTCGGTCGACCTGCTCAAGCAGCAGGCCGGCCTGGTCGGGGAGTACTGGAGCGACTACACCAAGGAGATCCAGGCGTTCAAGACCGGCTCCAGCGTGGTCGGCACCACCTGGCAGATCATCGCCAACCTCGCCCAGGCCGACAAGGCGCCGGTGCAGGTGATCCTGCCGAAGGAGGGCGCCACCGGCTGGTCCGACACCTGGATGATCTCCTCCAAGGCCGCCCACCCCAACTGCATGTACCGCTGGATGGACCACATCGTCTCGCCGAAGGTGAACGCGCAGGTCGCCGAGTGGTTCGGCGAGGCACCGGCCAACCGCCTTGCCTGCAAGGAGACGTCCGACCCCAAGTTCTGCCAGGTGTTCCACGCCGACGACGAGAACTACTTCAGCAAGGTCGCCTACTGGAACACGCCGATCAAGGACTGCGGCGACAGCCGCGGCAGCGCCTGCGTCGACTACTCGCAGTGGACCAGGGCGTGGACGGAGATCAAGGGGTGACGGCGGCGGGCGCGCCGCGCCCGCTGTCGCGGGCACTGTACCGCCTGCCCAGGGCGCGGCTCGCCCTGCTGCTGTCTGGGCCGGTCGCCTGGCTGGTGGTGGCCTACCTGGGGTCGCTGGCGGTGCTGCTGGCCTCGGCGTTCTGGACCACCGACACGTTCACCGGCGCGATCGTGCGCCAGCCAACCACCGAGAACTTCACCGCGCTGCTGCGCGAGAGCGTGTACCGCACGATCACCGTGCGAACGCTCGCCCTGGCCGCCGGCGTCACCGTGATCGACGTGCTCCTCGGCTTCCCGATGGCGTTCTTCATGGCCAAGGTGGCCAGGCCGCGCTGGCGGCGGCTGCTGGTGGTGGCGGTGCTCACCCCGCTGTGGGCCAGCTACCTGGTGAAGGCGTACGCATGGCGGATCGTGCTGGGGTCGGGCGGCGCGCTGGACTGGGCGCTGCGGCCGCTGGGCGCGCACGCGCCCGGGTTCGGGCTCACCGCCGTGTGGATCGTGCTGGCCTACCTGTGGCTGCCGTACATGGTCCTGCCCGTGTACGCCGGGCTGGACCGGCTGCCCGACTCGCTGCTGGAGGCCTCCTCTGACCTCGGCGGCGGCGCGCTGCGCACCTTCCGGTCGGTGGTGCTGCCGCTCACCCTGCCGGCGGTGGTGGCCGGGTCGATCTTCACCTTCTCGCTCACCCTCGGCGACTACGTGGCCGTCAACATCGTCGGCGGCAAGACCCAGGTGATCGGCAACGTCATCTACGCCAACGTGGGGCCGGCCAACAACCTGCCGTTCGCCGCCGCGTTCGCGACCGTGCCGGTGCTGATCATGCTCGCCTACCTGCTGGCGGCACGCCGCGCGGGCGCGCTGGAGAGCCTCTGATGCGGCTGTCGCCGCTCGCGCGCCTGGCCCTGCGGCTGGTCATGCTGGTCGGCCTGGCGTTCGTGTACCTGCCGCTGCTGCTGGTGGTGGTCAACTCGTTCAACCGGGCGCGCATCTCCACCTGGCCGCCGGACGGCCTCACCCTGGACTGGTGGTCCAGGGCGTGGGACAACCCGGGCGCCCGCGACGCCGTCTGGACCTCGGTGCGCGCGGCGATCGGGGCGACCGCGCTGGCGCTGCTGCTGGGCTGCATGCTCGGCCTGGCCGTGCAGCGCCACCGCTTCTTCGGCCGCCAGACGCTGTCGCTGCTGGTGGTGCTGCCGATCGCGCTGCCGGGGATCGTCACCGGCATCGCCCTGCAGTCGGCCTTCCGCTTCCTCGGCGTGCCGCTGTCGCTGTGGACGATCGTGGCCGGCCACGCCACCTTCTGCATCGTGGTGGTGTTCAACAACGTCATCGCCCGGCTGCGGCGGCTGGCCCCCTCGATGGAGGAGGCCTCCATGGACCTCGGCGCCGACCTGCTCACCACCTTCCGCCACGTGACCTTCCCGGCGCTGCGCTCGGCGCTGCTGGCCGGCGGGCTGCTGGCGTTCGCGCTGTCCTTCGACGAGATCATCGTGACCACGTTCACCGCCGGCGCGGGCGACCAGACCCTGCCGATCTGGATCTTCACCAACCTGACCCGGCCCAACCAGGCGCCGGTCGTCAACGTGGTCGCGGTGCTGCTGATCGCCGTGTCGGTGGTGCCGATCTGGCTGGCGCAGCGCCTGTCGGAGGGGACCGCCGGCGCCGCCGCCGCCCACTAGCGAGTCGCCAGGGTCACGTCGACGGTCAGCCCCCCGCCCGGGTTGGCGACGGCGCCGATGCGCCCGTGGTGGGCCGCCACGATCGAGCGGGCGATCGTCAGGCCGAGCCCGACGCCGCCGCCGTGGTCGAGGCGATCGCCGGACTGGCGCCGAAACGGCTCGAACAGGCCGTTGACCTGGTCCGGCGCCACGACCGGGCCGGTGTTGCTGACGACCAGCCGGCCCGGTTCGGCGACGGCGACGTGCACCTGCCCGCCGTCCCCGTTGTACTTGATGGCGTTCTGCACGAGGTTGCCGACCAGCCGCTCGAGCAGCGGGCGCTCGCCGAGAACCCAGGCCGGCGCGAGCTCGGCGGCGACGCGCACCCCGCGTTCCTCGGCGGCCTTGGCCAGCGTGGTCAGCGTGTCGTCGGTGATCTCGTCCAGCCGCAGCGGGGCCGACGACACCAGCCCGCGTTCGGTCTCGGCCAGCACCAGCAGGCCCTCGATCAGCTTCTCGTTGCGCTCGTTGGTGGCCAGCAGCTGGCGGGATAGCAGCTGCAGCTGCTCAGGGGTGAGCGCGTCGGCCAGGCTGACCTCGATCAGGGTGCGCTGGGTGGCCAGCGGGGTGCGCAACTCGTGCGATGCGTTCGCGGCGAA
>DASQWY010000172.1:0-5334 GCA_035640005.1 Actinomycetes bacterium | reverse complement strand
CGCCCGCCGCGAGCGGCGGGTGCTGCTGTTCGCCTGGCCAGCGGCGGTCTGCGCCTTCCTGTTCGTGCTGCTGGTCAGGGTCGCGCCGGAGGCGGCGCTGTGGAACACCCGGCTGCTGCCGTTCCTGTACCTGTGCTCGCTGCTGATCGCCGCCTACGGCGCGGCGCTGCTGGCGGGGCGGCTGGCCGAGTGGCTGGCCGGCGGGCTGCGCGCGCCGTTGCGGCTGGCCTGGTTGCCGGTGGTGGCGGTGCTGGTGGCGGTGCCGCTGGTCGGCTCGTGGCGGCACCGGACCCTGCCGGCGTCCTGGGCGCAGTACAACTACGAGGGGTTCGAGGTGAAGCAGGGCTGGCCTGAGGCCGAGGCGCTGTTCCGTACCCTCGCCAAGCTGCCGCCCGGCCGGGTCATGTGGGAGTTCAACCGGGACTACGAGCGCTTCGGCACCACCCGGACGCTGGAGAACATCCCGGTGTTCGCCGGCCAGCCGTCGATGGAGGGGCTGCTGATCGAGTCGTCGCTGAACGCCCCGTTCCACTTCATCAACCAGGCCGAGACGTCGGTGACCAAGACCGAGGCGGTGCCGGGCGTGCACTACCCGGAGTTCGACTTCCCGACCGGCCTGGAGCACCTGCGGTTGTTCGGGGTCCGCTGGTACGTCGCCTACGACGCCTGCCAGCGGACCGACACCAGCGGCTGGCAGCCGTGCGAGGACCTGCACCGCAAGGACCCGGAGGCGCGGGCCGCCGCCGCGGCCGGGCTGCCGGTGGTGGCGCGCAGCGGCCGCTTCACCGTCTTCCGGGTCGGCGACGGCCACCTAGTCGAGGTGCCGAAGTTCCGGCCGGTGCTGTCCGACGTCAAGGACTGGCGGGCCACCGCGCTGGCCTGGTACGGCGACAAGGGCACGCTGGAGGTGCCGCTGGCGTTCGCCTCCCGCGGCGACCCGGCCGCCCGCGCCGCCTTCGCCGACCCCGGTGGCCAGCCGGGCGGCGTCCTGCCGCGCCAGCCGCTCGCCCGGCCCGGTCCGGTGGCCTCCACCACCAGCCGCACCGGCGACGAGCTGGACTTCACCACCGACCGGATCGGCGAGCCGCACGTGGTCAAGGTCTCCTGGTTCCCCAACTGGCACGCCGAGGGGGCGGAGGGGCCGTGGATGCTGTCGCCAGGGCTGATGGTGGTGGTCCCCACCCAGGCCCACGTCCGCCTGGTCTACCGCGACACCCCGGTCGACGTGGCCGGCAAGGCGCTCAGCGGCGCCGGCCTCGCCGCCCTCGCCCTGCCCGCCCTCCCCGGCGTCCTACGCCGCCGCCGCCGCGGGGTCCCGTGACGACCATGGCGGGTTCGGTTCGGCCGGCAGGTCTGGTATGGTCTTGCGTTGGTTGTGGCCGCCGGCCAGCGGAGAGACCCCCCACTCTCCGTCGCGGAGCGAAAGGTCCTGCTCGCCTGTGATCAAACTCGACCACGTCAGCAAGCTCTACGGCAACGACATCCTCGCCCTCGACGACGTCTCCGTGGAGGTCAACAAGGGCGAGTTCGTGTTCATCGTGGGCCAGTCCGGTTCCGGCAAGTCGACCTTCCTGCGCATGCTCACCAAGGAGGAGCGGCCGACCACCGGCCGCATCTGGGTGGCCGGCAAGGAGCTGAACCGGCTCGCCTCCTGGAAGGTGCCGGCCCTGCGCCGCTCGGTCGGCTCGGTCTTCCAGGACTTCAAGCTGTTGTCGAACAAGACGGTGCGGGAGAACGTCGCCTTCGCCCTGGAGGTGATCGGCGCGCGCCGGCACGCCATCGAGCGGACCGTGCCCGAGGTGCTCAAGCTGGTCGGTCTGCAGGACAAGACCGACCGCTTCCCGCACGAGCTGTCCGGCGGCGAGCAGCAGCGCGTCTCGATCGCCCGGGCGTTCGTCAACCGTCCCCTGCTGATGCTCTGCGACGAGCCCACCGGGAACCTGGACCCGACGACCTCGCAGGACATCATGAAGCTGCTGGAGCGGATCAACCGCACCGGCACGACCGTGGTGATGGCCACCCACGACGAGCGGATCGTCGACCAGATGCGCAAGCGTGTGGTGGAGCTGGAGCACGGCAAGGTCGTCCGCGACCAGGAGCGAGGAGTCTACGACCTTGGCCTTTAGGGTCTCCTACATCGGCGTCGAGGCGTACCGCGGGTTCCGCCGCAACCTGCTGCTGGCGATCTCGATGGTGATCATCGTGGCCATCAGCCTGACCCTGTTCGGGATCGCGCTGCTGGCCGGCAAGCAGGTGTCGCTGTTCGGCGGCTACTGGTCGGACAAGATCGAGGTCTCGGTGTTCCTGGCGCGCAACGTCTCCGCCGACCAGCGCCAGGCCATCGGCGACCAGCTCCGCGGCCAGTCGGTCGTGCAGCGGGTCTACTACGAGTCGCAGCAGCAGGCCTACGACCGCTTCAAGGACCAGTTCAAGGATTCGCCGGACATGGTCCGCAACGTCACCCCGAGCGTCCTGCCCGAGAGCTACCGGGTGAAGCTGCGGGACCCGACCCAGTTCGCCCAGGTCCACGACCTGTTCTGCTCGGGCACCTTCGACAGCCGCGGGCACGAGAACTGCGCCCCGGGCATCGACTCGGTGATCGACCAGAAGAAGCTGGTCGAGCGGCTGTTCGCGGTGCTCAACATGCTCAAGAACTCCTTCTTCGTGCTGGCCGCGGTGCTCGGGATCGCCGCGGTGGTGCTGATCGCGGTGACCGTGCGGGTGGCCGCGTTCGCGCGGCGCAAGGAGACCCAGATCATGAAGCTGGTCGGGGCCAGCAACACCTACATCCGGCTGCCATTCCTGGCCGAGGGCGTGGTCGCCGGCCTGCTCGGCACCATGGTCGCCTTCGGCCTGCTCCGGGCGGGCATGTTCTACCTGTCCAAGGTGCGCAACCAGGTGTCGATCTTCCAGATCCTGCCGGCGGTCGGCATGCGCGAGTTCTACTCCTCCTGCATCGTGCTGCTGGTCCTGGGGATCGTCGCCTCGGCGGGCGCCAGCCTGCTGGCGCTCCGCAAGTACGTGCGGATCTAGCCGGGTCGTTCGGCATGCCCCGGCGGGAGCCCCCGGGCACGGTCGCCAGCAACCGCCGCGCCCGCCACGACTACGAGATCCTCGACACCGTCGAGGCCGGCATCGTGCTCAAGGGCAGTGAGGTGAAGACGCTGCGCGAGGGCAAGGCGTCGCTGCAGGACGCCTACGCCGAGGTCCAGGGCGGCGAGGTGGTCCTGCACATGCGGATCCCGGCCTACTCCCACACCGGCTACGAGGGGCACGAGCCCTCCCGGCCGCGCAAGCTGCTGCTGCACCGCAAACAGATCGAGCAGCTGGCCCGCCGGGTCAACGAGCGCGGCCTCACCCTGGTCCCCCTGCGCCTCTACTTCAGGTCGCAGCTCGTCAAGGTCGAGCTCGGCGTCGCCCGCGGCAAGCGCGCCTATGACAAGCGCCAGTCGCTGGCCAAGCGCGACGCGCAGCGCGAGATGGACCGGGTCCGCAAGGCCCGCTCCCGCTGAACCGCCCGGGAATGGCGCCTACAATGGAGGCGTTGACAAGTTCACACGGGGGTGCCTGGGTTCGACCGTGACGGATCGATCCAGGGGAAGCGAGCCGGAGTTCGCGGGGCTTCGTACCAAACCGCGAAACCCACAAGCGCCAAGACTGACTACGCGCTCGCCGCCTAAGGTTACTTAGGCAGCCGTCCGCCGCTCCATGCCTGCGGGAGCGGGTCGGGCGTCGACAGCAGGCTCACCCGGAGCGGGTCGCCAGCGCCCGCGACGGGAACACCTTCGCTGGCTAGGACCCGAGAGCGTTGCCACCGGACAACCCGGGTCCGAACCTCACCCGGTGGCTGCGCTCGGAGAAGCCCTGGGACGACGCCGCGGGACGGGAGTTCGAGTCTCCCCACCTCCACCAGCAGAGGCAGGTCACTGACCTGCCTCTTTGCGTCTCTGAACGGCGGCCGAGGCACGCTCGGTCCGTGCTGGGTCCGTAACGGCGTCCGCGTAGACCTCCTGGAGCCGCACCGCGAGCTGCTGCAGCTCGTCAGGGAACAGGTGCCCATACCGATCCAGCGTCACCGTGGCCGAGGCATGACCGAGCTGGGCCTGGACCGCCTTCACGCTCGCGCCCCGAGCGATCAGCAAGCTCGCGCAGGTATGGCGGAGGTCATGGAAGCGCAGCCGAGGCAGCCCCACCCGAGCCGCCGCCGGCTTGAAGAACCCGGCGACGAACTTCTGCTCCCGCAGCGGGCCGCCCTGCGGGGCGGTGAACACCAGATCATCCGGGCCATGGGGCCGCTCAGCCAGGTAGCCGGCGAGCTGGTCGCACAGGAAGCGGGGCAGATGCACCGTGCGCCGGGCGTAGGTCTTGGTCGTGCCCCACACCAGGCGCCCGTCGATCTCGGTGGCGGACTCGGCCACCTCACAGCGGCCCCGCAGCAGGTTCAGGTGGCGGACACGCAGCGCGACCAGCTCCCCGGCGCGAAGGCCGGTATAAGCCGCAAACCGCACCAACAACCCGTAGCGCGGATCGATGGCGACGGCCAGGTCCTCGACCTGCCGGGCGGCCAGGAAGTGCATCTCGCGCCGCACGACCCGGGGGAGCCGCACCCCGGCCGCCGAATTACGAGCGATCCGGCCACCCTCCACACCGGCTGCCAGGACCTGGGACAGAACCTGATGGGCGTTTCGGACGCGGGACGGCGACAAGCCCTGGTCGACCAGGCCAGCAACCCACTCACGGACCGACAAGGTGTCGATCCCGGCCAGCGTCGCCCGCCCGAACGCTGGCAGGACCTGATTGTCCAGCAGCTTGCGGTAGGTCCGGCGAGACGCCGGCTTGAGGTCAGCCGTGGTCCGGTACCACCGCTCGGCCCACTCCCCGAACGTCACCCGCCCAAGCTGGGGATCGACGTATGCGCCGCGGAGCTTTGCGTCCTCCACACCGACCAGGAACCGCTCGGCGTCCACCTTGCGGACGAAGCTCTTGGACCGCTCCCGCCCGGACGGGTCACGGTAGCGCGCCCGCCACCGAGGCCGACCCCGGCCCTGTACCTTGCCCCGCAGGTCCTCGACGTAGCCCATCCCTACCCCCGACGGCCACCCACCACCGAGCCAGCCTCGACCCGATGGGCGGCCACATACTCGGCCACATCGTCAGGGTGAAAGCGGACATAGCTGCCCAGCTTCCGGTAGGCGATCCGGCGCTCCGCGATCAGGCGGCGCACGAACCGCACCGACGTACCTAGCCGATCGGCGGCCTCCTCCATGGTCAACAGCCTGTCCAACACCTCGGTCCTACTCCTGCTATCCAGCGGTCATGGCCATAGTGCGTAGT
>DASQWY010000171.1:0-2980 GCA_035640005.1 Actinomycetes bacterium | reverse complement strand
ACGGCAGCGCCGAGCGCGCCCAGCGCGACCCGCATGGCGTCGGCGTCGTCGCCGCCCGCCGGCCCGCGCAGCAGGCTGGCGCCCGCGGCCAGCGCGGCGCAGACCAGCGCCCGGTTGGTCACGCTCTTGCTGGCCGGCGCGGCCAGCGAACCGCGCACCGGCCCGGCCCGCTCGAGCTGGATCGCGGCCGGCAGCGCCTCAGGCAAGTCCGGACGGCCCGGAGGGTCGAGTGGAGGGGTCCGGGGAACCCGGCACGGGTGCCCCGGAGAACAGGGGGTCCGGGGAACCCGGCACGGGTGCCCCGGGGAGCAGGGTGTCGACCCGGGGTGGGTGGGCGGCCTCGAAGGCGGCGACCGCGTCGGCCTGGGCGAGCAGGAAGCCGAGCTCGTCGGTGCCCTCCAGCAGCATCTGCCGGGCGAACGGGTCGACCTGGAAGCCGGCGGCGCGGCCGCCGGGCAGGGTGACGGCCTCGGCGGCCAGGTCGACGGTGACCTCCACCTCGGGGTCGGCGTCGACCGCCGCGGCCAGCTCGGCGTGGTCGGCGGCGGCCAGCTGCACCGGCAGCAGCCCGTTCTTGAGCGCGTTGGCCCGGAAGATGTCCGCGAACGAGGTCGCCAGCACCGCCCGGAACCCCCAGCCGAGCAGCGCCCAGGCGGCGTGCTCGCGGGAGGAGCCGGCGCCGAAGTTGTCGCCGGCCAGCAGCACCCGCCGGCCGGCCATCCCTGGCCGGTTCAGCACGAACTCCGGCCGCGGCGAGCCGTCGGCGTGGTAGCGCCAGTCGGCGAACAGGTGCTCGCCCATGCCGGCCTTGTCGGTCGCCTTCAGGAAGCGGGCGGGGATCACCTGGTCGGTGTCGACGTTGTCGGCCGCCAGCGGCACCAGCTTGGAGGTGAAGGCGCGGAACGGCTCCACGGCGCTCACGCCCCCTCGACCAGCGGGCGGGCGTCGGCGATGCGGCCGGCGAGCGCGGAGGCGGCCGCGGTGAGCGGGCTGGCCAGGAAGGTGCGGCCGCCGGCGCCCTGGCGGCCCTCGAAGTTGCGGTTGGAGGTCGACACCGCGTACTGGCCGGGGGCCAGCTGGTCGCCGTTCATGGCGATGCACATCGAGCAGCCGGCCTCCCGCCACCCGGCGCCGGCGGCGCGGAACACGCCGGCGAGGCCTTCGGCCTCCGCCTGCCGCTTGACGTCGTTGGAGCCGGGCACCACCAGCACCCGCACCCGCGGGTCGACCCTGCGGCCGCGCAGCAGCGCCGCCGCCTGGCGCAGGTCGGAGATGCGGCTGTTGGTGCAGGAGCCGATGAACACCACGTCGACCGGGTGGCCCAGCAGCGGCTCGCCGGGGCGCAGGTCCATGTAGGCGAGCGCCTTGGCCAGCGCCCGGCGGGCGGCCGGGTCGCCGGCGTGGTCGGGGTCGGGCACCCGGCCGCTGATCGGCAGGCCCATGCCCGGGTTGGTGCCGTAGGTGACCATCGGCTCCAGCCGCCCGGCGTCGATGGTCACCGAGCGGTCGTAGGCGGCGCCGGGGTCGGTCGGCAGGGTGCGCCAGTCGGCCACGGCCGCCTCGAACGCCGCCCCCCGCGGCGCGTGCGGACGGTCCGCCAGGTACTCGAAGGTGGTGTCGTCGGGGGCGACCATGCCGGCGCGGGCGCCGCCCTCGATCGACATGTTGCAGACGGTCATGCGCTGCTCCATGGACAGGGCGCGCACGGCCGGGCCGCTGTACTCGAACACGTGGCCGGTGCCGCCGCCCACCCCGATCCGGGCCAGCAGCGCCAGGATCACGTCCTTGGCGGCCACCCCGGCCCGCAGGCGGCCCTCCACGCGGACCTCGAAGGTCTTCGGCCGCCGCTGCAGCAGCGTCTGGGTGGCCAGCACCTGCAGCACCTCGCTGGTGCCGATACCGAAGGCGAGCGCGCCGAACGCCCCGTGGGTGGCGGTGTGCGAGTCGCCGCACACCACCGTCATGCCCGGCTGGGTGAGCCCCAGCTCCGGCCCGATCACGTGGACGATGCCCTGGTGCGGCGAGCCGATGCCGTGCAGGGGGATGCCGGTGGCGGCGCAGTTGGCCTCCAGCCGCTCCACCTGCGCCCTGGCCAGGTCGTCGGCGATCGGCAGGTGCCGGTCGGCGGTCGGCACCGAGTGGTCGGCGGTGGCGAGGGTCAGGCCGGGGCGGCGCACCGGCAGGCCGCGCTCGGCCAGGGCCGCGAACGCCTGCGGCGAGGTGACCTCGTGGACCAGGTGCAGGTCGACGTACAGGACGCTGGGCAGGCCGGGTTGGTCGACCACCACGTGGCGGTCCCAGACCTTGTCGAGCAGGGTGCGCGGGGCGGGCATGGCGGCACCTTCTGGTCGGGCCCGGGCGACGCCGCACCCGGGCGGGAGGTGGACGTCGTCGTCAGCCGCCCATCCTACCTGCAGCCCCGCCGCCGGTTGGCAACCCCCCCACGAGCCGAGTAGGGTTCGGGGCGATTCAACCGCTTGAGCGAGTAGGGAGGCATGATCTTGCTGCGCGCATTGGGCAGGGAGCTGCGCCGCCTGCGGCTGGACTGGGAGATCGGCCTGCACCGCCTGCCCTTCTTCACCCAGAAGACCGCGGTGCTGCTGCTGGGGGTGCTGGTCGCCACGCTGGCGCTGATCGGCGGCCTCGCCAGCCTCGGCGGCAACCTCCGGCAGGGCGGGCAGGCGCCCACCCCGGGCCGCTGGGACGCGCCGGCGCCGGGCGCGCCGACCACCACGGTCGC
Organism: Actinomycetes bacterium; assembly: GCA_035640005.1. Lineage (GTDB taxonomy): Bacteria > Actinomycetota > CALGFH01 > CALGFH01 > CALGFH01 > DASQWY01. Next base: position 240 of record DASQWY010000171.1, on the reverse strand, counting down.
CACGGTCACCGGCACCCCCGGCCGCCCCGGCGGCGCCCAGGCCGGCGGCGCCCGGCCCGGCGGCGCCGCGGGCGCCGCTCCGGGCGCACCGGCGGCGCTGGCCGCCGGCGGATCGCGCTAGCCTGGCGGGGTGAGCACCGAGCAGGCGGCCGCGCCGACCCCCCGGCGCCGGCGCGAGATCCTGGGCCCGACCGGCCTGGTCGTCATGGTCGCGGCGATCCTGGCGTTCACCGCCGTCTC
>DASQWY010000170.1:0-3666 GCA_035640005.1 Actinomycetes bacterium | reverse complement strand
CAGTCCTCCAAGCTGCTGGCCGCCGGCGCCGAGCTGTACCTGCCGCTGGCGGGCCTGCTGGACCTGGACGCCGAGCGCGCCCGGCTGGAGCGGGAGCTGCGCACCCTGGCCGCCGAGCAGGAGCGGGCGGCCGGCAAGCTGGCCAACCCCGCCTTCGTCGCCAAGGCACCCGCCGAGGTCGTCGGCCGGGCGCGCGAGCGCCTCGCCGAGGTCGAGGCCGCCCGCGCCAAGGTGCAGGCACAGCTGGCCGAGCTCAGCGCGGCCCGATGACCGCGCCCGAACGCCCCAGCCTCGACGGGCTGGAGGCCAGGTGGGCGGCCCGCTGGGCGGAGGAGGGCACCTACCGGTTCGACCCGGGCCGGCCCGAGGTGTACGCGATCGACACGCCGCCGCTCACCGTCAGCGGCTCCCTGCACCTCGGCCACGCGTTCTCGTTCACCCACACCGACGTGCTCGCCCGCTTCCAGCGGATGCGCGGCCAGGCGGTGTTCTACCCGATCGGCTGGGACGACAACGGCCTGGCGACCGAGCGGCGGGTCGAGAACCACTACGGCGTCCGCTGCGACCCCTCCCTGCCCTACGACCCCGCCTTCCGGCCGCCGGCCACGCCGCCGCGCGAGAAGCTGCCGGTCAGCCGGCCGAACTTCGTGGAGCTGTGCACCCGGCTCACCCAGCAGGACGAGCAGGCGTTCGAGGCGGTCTGGCGGCGGCTGGGGCTGTCGGTGGACTGGGAGCGGATCTACACCACCATCGGCGAGCCGGCCAGGCGCGCCTCCCAGCGCGGCTTCCTGCGCCTGCTGGCCAAGGGCGAGGCCTACCACGCGGAGGCGCCGACCCTGTGGGACGTCACCTACCAGACCGCGGTCGCCCAGGCCGAGCTGGAGGACCGCGAGGTCGCCGGCGCCGAGCACCGCCTGCGGTTCGAGGACCTGGAGGTGGAGACCACCAGGCCGGAGCTGCTGCCCGCCTGCGTGGCGCTGGTCGCCCACCCCGACGACCCGCGCTACCGCGACCAGCTCGGCGGCACCGTGACCACGCCGCTGTTGGGGGTGCGCGTCCCGCTGCTCGGCCACCCGCTCGCCGACCCGGGCAAGGGCACCGGCCTGGCGATGGTCTGCACCTTCGGCGACGTCACCGACATCGTCTGGTGGCGGGAGCTGCGGCTGCCGGTCCGATCGGTGCTCGGCCGCGACGGCCGGCTGCGGGCCGACCCGCCCGACGGGGTGCCGGCCGGCACCGCCTGGGCGGAGCTGGCGGGCGCGACCGTGCCGGAGGCCAGGCGCCGGGTGGTCGGGCTGCTGCGCGCCGCCGGCGCCCTGGCCGGCGAGCCGCGCCCGATCACCCACCCGGTCAAGTTCTACGAGAACGGCGACCGCCCGCTGGAGATCGTGACCAGCCGGCAGTGGTTCGTGCGCCTGCTGGACCACCGCCGGCGGCTGCTGGAGCTGGGGCGGGAGCTGGACTGGCGGCCGCCGTTCATGCAGGCCCGCTACCAGCACTGGGTCGAGGGGCTCACCGGCGACTGGCTGGTCAGCCGGCAGCGCTTCTACGGCGTGCCGATCCCGCTGTGGTACCCGCTGGACGCCGCCGGCGAGGCCGACCACGCCCACCCGATCGTCCCGCCGGAGGAGCGGCTGCCGGTCGACCCCTCCACCGACGTGCCCGACGGCTACCGCGCCGAGCAGCGCGGCCGGCCCGGCGGCTTCGCCGCCGACCCCGACGTGTTCGACACCTGGGCGACCTCCAGCCTCACCCCGCAGATCGCCGGGGGCTGGGTGACCGACCCGGAGCTGTTCGCGCGCGTGTTCCCCATGGACCTGCGGCCCCAGGGCCCGGAGATCATCCGCACCTGGCTGTTCTACACGGTGGTCCGGTCGCTGTTCGAGCACGGCGAGCTGCCCTGGTCGACGGCGGTCATCTCCGGCTGGGTGCTGGACCCCGACCGCAAGAAGATGTCGAAGTCCAAGGGCAACGTGGTCACCCCCATGAGCCTGCTCGACCGCTACGGCGCCGACGCCGTCCGCTACTGGGCGGCCAACGGCCGCCCCGGCACCGACACCGCCGTGGACGAGGCGCAGATGCGGGTCGGCCGGCGGCTGGCGATCAAGCTGCTCAACGCCAGCCGCTTCGTGCTCGGCGTGGCGGGCGAGGCGGGGGAGGAGCCGGTGACCGAGCCGCTCGACCTGGCGATGCTCGCCGCCCTCGACCGGGTCGCCGCCGGCGCCACCGCCGACCTGGCCGCCAGCGACTGGGCGCGGGCGCTGGAGCGGGTCGAGCCGTTCTTCTGGGCCTTCTGCGACGACCACCTGGAGCTGGTCAAGGACCGTGCCTACCTGCCGGCGGGGGAGCCCGCGGGCGCGTCGGCCCGGGCGGCGCTGCGGGCCGCCCTGGACGTGCTGCTGCGGCTGTTCGCCCCCTACCTGCCGTACGTCACCGAGGAGGTGTGGTCGTGGTGGCGGCAGGGATCGGTCCACCGGCAGCCGTGGCCGGAGCGGGTGGCGGCCGGCCGCGGCGGCGAGGAGGCGCTGCTCGGCGCCGCCGGCCGGGTGCTCGGCGAGGTCCGCAAGGCCAAGACCGAGGCCAGGCGGTCGATGCGCTGGCCGGTGGAGCGGCTGCTGGTCCGCGACACGCCCGCGGCGCTGGCCCTGCTGCGCCCCGCCGCCGCCGACCTGGCCGCCGCCGGCCGGGTCGCCAGCCTCCAGCTGCAGGCGGCGGGCACCCCGTCGGTCGAGGTGCTGCTGGCCGCCGAAGCGCCGGCCAGCTGACTCACTACAATCGGTTGATGGACTACCAGCAGGCCGTCGAGGCCCTCTACGCACGGATGCCGACCCGCATGGGGCCGAGCCTGGAGCGGATCAGCCACCTGCTCGACCTGCTCGACCACCCCGAGCGGACCGCGCCCGCCATCCACCTGACCGGCACCAACGGCAAGACCACCACCGCCCGCATGGCCGCGCAGCTGCTGGCCGCCTTCGGCGTCGGCGCGGGCCTGTACACCAGCCCGCACCTGCAGGACGTGCGCGAGCGGATCGCCCTGCCCAGCCGGCCCATCTCCACCACCGAGCTGGCCGACACCTGGACCTACCTGACCCCCTTCCTCGCCGAGGTCGACGCCGCCCACGACCAGCCGGTCACCTTCTACGAGGCGCTCACCGCGCTGGCCTTCACCTGGTTCGCCGAGCTGCCGGTCGACGCCCAGGTGGTGGAGGTCGGCATGGGCGGCACCTGGGACGCCACCAACCTGGTCCACGGCGACGTGGCGGTCGTCAACCGGGTCGCGCTCGACCACCCCGAGCTCGGCGCCACCCCGCTGGCCGTCGCCGGGGAGAAGGCCGGCATCATCAAGCCGGGCGCCACCGTCGTCAGCCAGGCGCAGGACGCCGACGTGCTCGCCCTGCTCACCGAGCGGGCCGCGCGGCAGGGGGCCCGGCTGCTGCTGGAGGGCCGCGACTTCGGGCTGGAGCGGCGCCGCCAGGCGCTCGGCGGCCAGCTGCTGGACCTGCGCACCCCCGGCGGCGCGGTCGCCGACGTGTTCCTGCCGCTGCACGGCCGCCACCAGGCCGACAACGCCGCCGGGGCGCTCGTGGCGGTGCAGGCGTTCCTCGGCGGCCGCGAGCTGGACCACGACACCGTCCGCGCCGGCTTCGCCGCGGTCACCTCGCCCGG
>DASQWY010000169.1:0-43346 GCA_035640005.1 Actinomycetes bacterium | reverse complement strand
CCCCTGCCCGATCCTGCTGACGCTCGACCTCTGGCAGCCGCTGCGCTTCTGGCACATGCTGTGGAACACCACGCCGGGCGCGCAGGGCCCCAGCTTCAAGTCCGGGTCGCCGATGTCGCTCGGCTCCTGGGCGCTGGTGGCGTTCGGGCTGTTCGCGGTGGTGTCGTTCCTCGAGGTTCTGGTGCGGGACGGCCGGCTCCGTCGCCCGTTCGCCGTCCGGGCGGTGCGGCCGCTGGACGGGGCGTTCGGCAAGGTGTGGTTGGTCGTCGGGGCGGTCCTCGGGACTTTCGTGGCGGGCTACACCGGCGTGCTGCTGGCGGTGTCGAACCAGCCGGTGTGGAGCGACAGCTGGGCGCTCGGCGGCCTGTTCCTGGCCTCCGGGCTGGCCGGCTCGGCGGCGCTGCTGCTGTGGCTGGTCGGCTACCGGGCGGACGCGCGCTTCAGCGCCGGCATGCTGGAGCTGTCCGAGCGCCTGTTCACGCTGCTGGAGCTGGCGCTGCTGGTGGTGTTCGTGCTGACCCTCGTCCCCGACGGCACGCTGGGCCGGGCGTTCGGCCTCCCCTGGCTGCTGCTGTGGCTGGTGGCGTTCGCGGGCATGGTGCCCGGCGTGCTCGGCCTGCTCAGCGCGCGGCTGGCCGTCACCGCCGAGGGGGCGGTGGTCAGCCGGCCGCTGCTGGCCTCGGCGAGCATGCCCGGCCTGGTGCTGCTCGGCGTGCTGGCGCTGCGCGCCGCGGTGATCCTCAGCGCCCAGTAGCGGGCGGCTAGGTCACCACCAGGACGACCTTGCCGGCGCCGTGCCGCTGCTGGACGCGCTCGAAGGCCGCACGGGCATTGGCGAGCGGGAAGGTCTCCTCGACGGTCACCCGCAGCACGCCTTGGTCGGCCAGCCGGGCGATCTCGACCAGCTGCTCGCGGTTCGGCTCCACCACGAAGTACACGGGCTGGATCCCGCGCGCCGCGGCGGCCTGTGGCGGCGGCTCGGCGGCGACCGACACGAGCCTGCCGCCCGGGCGCACCACCGCCGCCGACCGTTCGAGCCGGTCCCCGCCGGCGGTGTCGAAGACCAGGTCGACGGGCTCGACGAGGTCCTCGAAGCGCTCCCGGCTGTGGTCGACGAGCTGGTCGGCGCCGAGCCCGCGGGCGGCCTCGAGGTTGGCGGTCGAGGCGGTGCCGGCGACGAACGCCCCCCGCCAGCGAGCCAGCTGGACCGCGAAGCCGCCCACCCCGCCGGCCGCCCCGTGCACCAGCACCCGCTGCCCCTCGGCAAGCTGGCCATGGTCGAACAGTCCCTGCCAGGCGCTGAGCGCGGCCAGCGGGATCGCGGCGCCCTCCACGTGCCCGAGCGTCCGGGGCTTGGGCGCCAGCACCGCCGCCGGCACCACCGTGTAGTCGGCGGCCGCGCCGTCGCGGTCGAACCCGGCCAGCGCGTAGACGTCCTCGCCGACCTCCAGGCCCGCGACCTCCGGTCCGAGCGCGGCGACCACCCCGGAGAACTCGTACGACGGGGTCGCGGGCAGCCGGTCGACCGGCCAGTCGAGCTCGTCGCGCGTGATCGCCGCCGCGTGGACGCGCACCAGCGCCTCGCCCGCCCCCGGCGTCGGGGTGTCGAGCTCCTCGAGGACCAGCCCGGCCGGGCCGTCGGGGGTGCACAAACGGATGGCTCGCATCGGCGCCGTCACCATACCCCGGTCACGCCGTGAGCGCGGCGGCGAGCCCGGCCGGCGCCGAGAACATCGGCCAGTGGCTCGTCGGCAGCTCGACGAACGACCACTGCGGCCCGGCGAGCTCCGCGAACCACGGGTGCCCGCCCGCGATCATCGCCCGCACCTGGTCGAGCGGGTAGCTGCAGGAGACGAGCAGGTGCGGCCGGGCGGTCCGTTCTGGGTTCGCCAGCGAGATCGGCTGGGTGTAGGTGCCGAACGGTTGCGGCGTGGCGCGCTCGCGGATGGCGGCTCGCGCCCGCTGGTCGAGCCCGTCGGTGTTGACGCCGTTCACCTGCTCGAGCTCGTCCCAGGGCGGTATCGGCAGCAGGCGACCGCCGCCCTGCTCGCGGGCGTGCCGCTCGGTGGCCTCGCGCACCTGCGGCGGCAGGGTGTCCAGGTAGGCGACGCCGTCGCGCGCCGGCCCGCTGTCCAGGTACACCACCCGGGCGAGCCGCCCGGGGACGCGGTCGGCCGCGCCGGTCACTGGGACGCCGCCGTAGCTGTGGCCGACCAGCACCACGTCGTGGAGGTCGTCGCGCTCGATCGCCTCGACCACGTCGGCGACGTGGCGCTCGAGGTCCACCTGCTCCGCGCCCTCGCCCGCGCGCTCCGCGAGCCCGGCGAGCGTGAGCGCGCGCACCCGGTGCCCGCCGTCGCGGAGCCGCGACGCCACCTGGTCCCACGCCCAACCGCCGAGCCACGCGCCCGGCACCAGCACGTACGTCGCCACCTCGTCCTCCTCCCGCTCGGCCGGACCAGCTGTTGCGGTAGGTGTAGAGGCTACCGAGGACGTGCGACTTCCGGCCGATCGTGACCTGCGATACTCGAGCCCGGCGTCGAGCAAGCAGAGAGGCAGGCATGGACGAGCGCGAGGCGCGGGCGATCCTGACGTTCGCCGAGGAGGCCGACCGTGGGCTCAGCGGCCTGGACGCGCCGGTGTGGCTGGATCGGCTGCGGGGCAGGTACCAGGAGCTCGAAGCGGCCCACGAGTGGTTGCTCGACCACGGCCACGCCAGCGATGCGCTGGCGCTAGCCATCGCTCTCGCCGATTCCGCGCGGCTCTCCGGCCGGGTCGCCACCGGGCGCGGGTGGCTGGACCGCGCCCTGGCGGCCGCCGCGCCCGACGACCGCCTGCGCGCCGCCGCGCTGTACGAGAGCGGGATGCTGGCCTTCTGGCAGGGAGCGGACGAGGAGGCGCGCTCCCTCGAGGAAGCCAGCCTGGACCTGGTGCGCCAGCTGGGCGACCGGACCGCGGCCGCGGTGGCGCTGTGCGGCCTGGCGAGGCTGGCCCTGCGCGACGACGACCTGGGCCGGGCGCGGGCGCTGTGCGAGGAGGCGCTCCAGGCGGTCGAGGGCACCGACGACAAGGACGGACGCTCCAACGCGCTGCACGTCCTGGGGGTCGCCGCGCAGATGCGGGGCGACCTGCAGCAGGCGCGCGTGCTCATGGCCCAGCGGATCGAGCTCGCCCGGGAGCTCGGCAACTACGGCACGATCGGCTCGGAGTCCTCCAACCTGAGCATGGTCGAGCGCCAGCTCGGCAACCTCGCCGGCGCCGAGCAGCTGGCCGTCGAGGCGCTCCGGATCGCGGAGCGACGCGGCGACCAGTGGATGATCCCTTACAGCCTGAACGGCCTCGCGGCGATCGCCGTCCAGACCGGAGCGTTCGAGCGGGCCGCCACGCTGTTGGGCGCGGCCGCCACGCTGCAGGAGCGGCAGGGGCTTGCGTGGCCGCCGGACGAAGCGCCCCACTTCGAGCGCAGCCGCGCGGCCGTCGCCCAGGCGCTCGATCGCCAACAGCTCGGACGGGCATGGTCCGCGGGCCAGCAGATGTCAGCGACACAGGTGGTGCAGTTCGCCCTCGCTCCGCGCGGACCCAGGCCGGGCGGAGCGCGGGGACGTCACTCCCCGAGGAACCGTTCGAGCAAGGGAGCCAGCGCCTTGGGGTCGACCAGGTGTCCCTGGCCCGCGAGCGTTCGGCGTTCCGCGTGCGGGAGGCGGGCGGCGATCGCGTCTGCGGCCTGCTCGAAGAAGTCGTCGCTCCCGCCCGTGGCCACCAGGGTCGGCTGCGTGACCGTGGCCAGGCGGGCGGTGGGCGGGCTGCCGTCGCCCAGGCAGGCCGCGTCATAGGCCAGCGTGTGCGCGATGGCCTCCAGGCCAGGCCACAGCGGCGAGCGCTTCGCCCCGGCGATGTCCTCCTCGGGGGCGCCCGCCACCCGCATGAACAGTTCGACCGCGTCACCGCGGCGACCCTCGCCGAGCGCCGCCGTCAGCTCCTCGACGTAGGCGCTCCACCGCCGCGACGCCTCCTCGCCGATGCTGTAGGGCACCTCGTATACGGCGATCCTGTCGGCCGCGAGCCCCGCCGCCGCGGCCTCCAGCGCCAGCGCACCGCCCGAGGAGACGCCGTACAGGTGCGCCGATCCGCCGGCCACGGAGATGAGCGCGTCGAGGTCCTCGACCTCACGGTCCACGGCGTACGGCAGGGTGTCACCGCTGTCGGCGCGGCCGCGCCGGTCGTAGTTGTACACGGTGAACCGCGCCGCCAGCGCCTCGGCCAGCGGCGCGTTCTCCCAGCGGCCGGCCCGGCCGGTGACCGGGTCGAGCAGACCTCCGCCCACCAGGATGAGCGCCGGTCCATCCCCGGTGCGGTCGTACGCGATCGGGGTGCCGTCCTTCGACACGACACGGCTCATGGAGCTACGCCCTCCAGGTCAGAGGCTTCTGGCGGCCATGGCGGCGAAGCGGGAGTACTGGCCCTGGAAGGTGACCACCACCGTGTCGGTCGGGCCGTTGCGGTGCTTGGCGAGGATCAGGTCGGCCTCGCCCTTGCGGGGCGACTCGGCGTCGTAGAGGTCGTCCCGGTAGATGAACAGCACCATGTCGGCGTCCTGCTCGAGCGCACCGCTCTCACGCAGGTCGGACAGCATGGGCTTCTTGTCGGCGCGGGACTCGGGCTGGCGGGACAGCTGGGAGACGGCGATCACCGGGATGTCCAGCTCCTTGGCGAGCAGCTTGAGGCCGCGGGAGATCTCGCTCACCTCCTGCTGGCGGTTCTCGAACCGCTTGGTCGGCTGCATCAGCTGGAGGTAGTCGACGATCACCAGGCCGAGCCCGTGGCGCTGCTTGAGGCGGCGGCACTTGGCACGGATCTCCATCATGGTGATGCCGGGCGAGTCGTCGATGAACAGGGGCGCGTCGGCCAGCCGGCCGAGCGAGCGGGTCAGCCGCGCCCAGTCCGACTCCTCCATCCGCCCGGTCCGCAGCCGCTGCATGTCGACCGTGCACTCCGCGCACATGAGCCGCTGCACCAGCTCGGTTCGGCTCATCTCCAGCGAGAACACCACCGTCGGCACGCCCGCCCGCACCGACGCGTGCCGAGCGATGTCCAGGCCGAGGGTCGAGTTGTGGGTGGGGACCATCGACCGGCTGGCGAGGTAGAGATGGTCGGGGCTGTCGACCTCGACGCAGCGCACCGGCACGCTGGGGACGGGGCGCACGTCCGTGATCAGGCGCTTGCCGGTGCGGCCGGGGCCCTTCCGCTCCTTGTGCATCAGCCGCTTCCGCTCCAGCCGGAACACCTCGTCGGCCGTCGAGAACGTGAGCGTGAACGCGGTCGAGGAGGCCGCCGTCCGGCCCTTGACCCGCTTCCTGGCAAGGGAGCAGCGGTACCCGAGGCTCACGATCAGTTCACGTGTGTCCTTGGCGAGCCGCCGCGAGGTCACGCTGAACTGCACCGCTCCGCTGCCGGTGACGGTCCCGTCGGTGTCGAGCAACCCGGCGAGGAGCGACCGTCGCTGCGCCTCCGAGGCCCGCAGGTAGCTCGCGGGGATGTGCTTGTCGTCCAGGACACCGAGGCTGTGCAGCATCGCCTGCACCGTGCCGTGAGACCGCTCGGGCAGGCGCAGGGTGTGGAGCAGCCGACCGTGGGGGACGACCTGCAGGCCGTCCGCCTCCAGGTGGACGATGATCTCGGGGTCGGCGGTGGTGATCCTCGCGCTCGCCGCATGGCCGTCGCCCAGCCACACCCCGAGCGCGTAGGGCGGCAGCGGCAGCTCTTGCGCCGGGAGGTCGAGCGGCCTGGTGTTGACCACGGCGTGGTTCAGCCGCCGCTCCACGCCGTTGCAGCGAAGTGTCGCGAGCAGCTCCTCGGTGGTCTTGACCGAAGGGAAGGTCCGCTGCGTCCGGGAGCGGTTGTAGCCGCGGGCGGCCGCCCACGCCGACTTGCGCGCCGCCCGGGTCTCGGTCAGCCACTGGTGTTGCGCGTCGGCGACGACGACCGTCCCGTCCGAGAACTGGACCTCGTAGCAAGGCCGGCCGTGCATAACGTCGGTCGCCGCGACCACGGTCGCCGGCCTGCCGTCCGCGCCGATCAGCTGGTCGCCGACCGCCACCTCGCCCATGGTCGTCCAGCCGGTCGGGGTGGGGAGCGGCGTGTCGAGGGCCAGCGCCTTCCCCACGGCCGGTCTGGCCGCGACGATGACCAGGTTGGAGTTCTGGAGGCCGGAGGTGAGGCGGTCGAGCTCGGCGAAGCCCGTGGGGATGCCGGTCAGCTCGCGGCGGTCGTTGTGGAGGCGCTCGATCGCCTCCAGGGTGCCGGTGAGCACGTCCTTCAGGCTCTGGTAGTCCTCGCTGACCCGGCCCTGGGCGACCTGGTAGACGAGCGCCTCGGCGACGTCGACCGCCCGCTCCACCTCCTGCGGGGTCTCGTAGCCGAGCTGGACGATGCGGGTGCCGGCGTCGATCAGCCGGCGGAGGACGCCCGCCTCCTTGACGATGCGGGCGTAGTGCCCGGCGTTGGCCGCGGTGGGCACCCCGGCGACCAGGGTGTGCAGGAACGGCGCGCCGCCGACGTCGGCGAGGGTGCCGTTGCGGCGCAGCTCCTCGGCGACCGTGACCGCGTCGACCGGCTGGCCGTGCGAGTACAGGTCGAGGACGGAGCGGAACACGGTCCGGTGGGCCGGTCGGTAGAAGTCCTCCTCGTGCAGCAGCTCCAGGACCTCGGCGATCGCGTCCTTGGAGAGCAGCATCGAGCCGAGGACCGACTCCTCGGCCTCGACGTTGTGCGGTGGGACGCGCTCGTAGGCTGGGGAAGCGCTGGCCCGCGAGCCGCCGTCGGCAACCGGGCGGATGGCCATGGCGGTGGTTCTCCTTGCTTCCGGCGTCCTCCGCTACGCGGGCACGACCTCCAGGTTCACGGTCGCCTCGACCTCCGGGTGCAGCCGGACGGTCAGGCGGTGGGTGCCGACCGACTTGATGGGGGCGTCGAGGTGGATGCGGCGCCGGTCGATGGTGGTGCCGCCGGTGCGGGCCACCGCCTCGACGATCTGCGGGGTGGTGATCGACCCGAACAGGCGGCCCTCCTTGCCGGCCTTGGCCGGGATCACCACCCGGAGCGACTCGAGGTGCCCGGCGATCGTGCGCGCCTGCTCGAGGTCGGCGACCTCGCGGGCGACCCGGCGCGACCGGATCCCCTCGGCCTGGCGGACCGCGCCGGGCGTGGCCAGCCGGGCCAGGTTCCTGGGGAGCAGGTAGTTGCGGCCGTACCCGTTGGAGACCTCGACGATGTCCCCGGGGGCGCCGACCCCGCGGACCTCCTGGTTCAGAATGACCTTCATCGCTCCTCGCTAGCGGATCGAGTAGGGGAGCAGCGCCATCTCGCGGGCGTTCTTGATCGCGGCCGCGACGTCGCGCTGGTGCTGGGCGCAGTTCCCGGTGACCCGGCGGGCGCGGATCTTGCCCCGGTCGCTCATGAACTTGCGCAGCAGGTTCACGTCCTTGTAGTCGATGTAGTCCTGCTTCTCGGCGCAGAACTGGCAGAACTTGCGCTTGGGCTTGCGCTGGAAGGTTGTCTTGGGCATGTGGTGCCTTTCCGGGCCCGGGCCGGGCCCGGGTCCATGCGTGCTCGTCTAGAACGGTGGCTCGTCGTTGAACTGGCCGCCCTTGGACGCGGCGGCCGCGCTGCCCGCCCAGTCGCCGCCGCCGCCGCCCGAGCCGCTGCGGTTGGAGCGCTCGACCTTGGCGGTGGCGAACTTCAGGCTGGGGCCGAGCTCGTCGGCCTCGACCTCGGTCACCGAACGCTTCTCGCCCTCCGGCGTCTCCCACGACCGGGTCCGCAGCCGCCCCACCACGATGCAGCGGGCGCCCTTCTGCAGGGTCTCGGCCGCGTTCTCGGCCTGCTGCCGCCAGACGTTGATGCGGAAGAACGAGGTCTCCCCGTCCTTCCAGGTGTCGCCCTCGCGCACCCGGGGGGTGACGGCCAGGCGGAAGTTGGCCACGGCCGCCCCGTTGGGCGTGAACCGCAGCTCGGGGTCGTCGGTCAGGTTGCCGACCAGCATCACTTGGTTGTCGACTGCCACTGGAGTACCACCTCACTCGCATCCCGCGCCGGCTCGGAGCCGGGCGTGAATCGGTTACCTACGGCCCGTCGCACGGGCCAGCGGGGAAGGAGAGACGTCGCCGGCGCGACCCGGCGGCCTAAGCGGCCTCGGGCCGGACCACCTTGTGCCGGATGACGTTGTCGGCCAGGAACAGCACCCGCGACAGCTCGTCGACCGTCGCCGGCTCGGCCTCGAGGTCGACCACCGCGTAGTAGCCCTCGCCGATGTGGCGGATCTCGTAGGCGAAGCGGCGCTTGCCCCAGTGGTCGATCCCGGTCACCTTGCCGCCCCGGCTGGTCACGGTGGTCAGGAAGCGGTCGACCGCAGCCTTGACGTCCTTGTCCTCCAGGCTGGGGTCGAGAATGAGCATGACTTCGTAGTGACGCATGTCACCTCCTCTGGACTGAAGCGGCCCCCGTGGCGGGAGCAGGAGCGTGAAGCCGACCGAGGGTAGCAGCGCGCCACCCGGGCCGGCAACGCCGGCGGCTCCCTGGAACTCGGTGATCCCAGCCATGGCAAGAGTTTCGCATCTTGCCCCGACAGTGGCGGGCGGCTGTCCACAGGGGGCTCCCCGGTTCATTCGGGGGGGAGCTCGCTCCCCCCCGAACCCCCCCAAAAGCCCGGCCCGCATCGGGCCATGGCATGAGGAGCCGACTGCGGGAGGGGGCGCCGGTTGTCACCCGCGGGCTTCGGGGTCCAGGCCCAGCACCGACCGACCGCCGTCGACCGGAACGGTGGCGCCGTTCACGAAGCTCGCGTCGTCGGAGAGGAGGTAGGCGACGGTGGCCGCGACCTCGGTGGGCCGGCCCACCCGGCCGAGCGGGTGCAGCCGGCCGATCTCCCGCTCGACCCGGGCGGCCGCCGCCGGCTCCTGCCCGTCGAGGAAGGCCTGGTAGCGCTCGGTGGCGATGGAGCCGAGCGCGACCGCGTTGACGCGGATGCCGCGCGGGCCGTAGTCGACCGCCAGCGCGCGGGTCAGGCCCTCGATGGCCGCCTTGGCGGTGGCGTAGGGCAGGGCGCCCCGCACCGCCCGGCGCGCCTGGTGCGAGGAGACGTTGACGATCGCCCCGCCCGTGCCGGCCGCGAGGAACCGGCGGATCGCGGTCGCGCACCCGACCACGGCCGGGTTGAGGTTGAGGGCGATGAGGTCCAGGACCTCGCGGGTGGCCGCGCTGTGGATGGAGGCGTCCCGGAACACGGCCGCGTTGTTGACCCAGCCGGCCAGCGTCCCAGCCGCCTGCGCCAGGTCGGCGGCCCGCTCGGCGACCGCCTCGTCGGCGGCGTCGCCGACCACGCCGGCGACGCGCCGGCCGGCCGGATGGCTGTCGACCCACGCCAGCGCCGCCGGGTCGAGCTCGATCGCGACCACGCCGCCGCCGTCGCCGAGCAGCCGTTCGACCACCGCCCGCCCGACTCCGCGACCACCTCCGGTGACCACATAGGACCGGCTCACCCCCAACCACCGCCCCCGAACCGGGGCATCACGACGACCCGCCGGGGCGGGCGGGCTCTTGGGGGGGTTCGGGGGGGAGCGAGCTCCCCCCCGAATGAATCAGGAACCCACGTAGGAACGCACGCACTACCAACCCGCAGGCCATCACCAGCAGCACGTTCCGCACGCTCAGCAAGCCAATGTCAAACCCGTTCAAGTGCCGCAACTGGCTGTACCGAAACGGAAAAATCACCTGGCTGAGCAGGGCGGCCGCGCCGAGCACGAACAAGCTGCGGCGGCCGTCCCGGCTCCAGGCCAGGGCGGCCATGGGGGCGGCCAGCCAGACCAGGTACTGCGGGGACAGCACCCGGGTCGGCAGCACGAACGCGAACACGCCGACCGCGAAGGCGCCCGCCCAGTCGGCGGGGCCGAGCCCGCCCGTCCGGCGCGCCCGCCACCACACCAGCCAGGCCGCGCCGCCGAGGGTCAGTAGGGTGGCCGCCCCCGACAGGGACTTGGCAGCGCCCGACCAGGTCGACTGCAGGTCGTAGGCGCCGAAGCCGTACACGGTCGTGGCCGGCACGCCGAAGGCCAGGTGGGCGAGGTCGATCGCGTTGGCCCACAGGCTCTCGATCTGCACGCCGCGCTGCACGTGGTACAGCACCGAGTCGGCGGTGCCCCTGACCGAGATCAGCAGCGCGGGCAGGACGGTCAGGCCGAAGCCGGCCAGGAACGGCGGGACCGTGCGGTACAGCGACCGGCGCCAGCCGGCGGCAGGCACCAGGCCGAGCACCAGCAGCGGCGCGAGGACGCCAGGGAAGATCTTGGCGGCGGTGCCGTAGCCGAGGGCGGCGGCCGCCCAGCCGGGCCGGCCCTCCGCCGCGCACGCCGCGGCCAGCAGCACGCAGACCGCCGGCACCAGGTCGAAGCGGAGCACCAGCAGCGGGCCGACGGCCAGCATCGCCAGCACGTAGGCCAGCGGGATGCGGCGCCTGGCCAGGTCGGTGGCCCGGGCCAGGCGGGCCGCCGCGCCCAGGCCGACCAGGTCGACCAGCAGCATCTCGCAGGCGAAGGCGAGCCGGTAGCGGGCGCCGGTCCCGACCACCAGGGCGGGCAGGACCGTGAAGGGCACGCTGCCCGGCGGGTATTCGGTGGCCACGTCCCGGTAGGGCAGCTCGCCCTGGAACATCCGCTCCACCTTGGCCCCGTAGAAGCGCACGTCGCCCCAGAGGGCGGCCGAGTACAGGCGCGGGTTCAGCGAGACGACCAGCAGCACCACCCGGGTCGCCAGCCACAGGCCGAGCACCGGGTCGACGCGCGGCCACGGCCGGCGCGACCACCGGTCCGCGCTCGCCCCTCGCTCCGCGGCCTCCACCCGCATCGAGACGCTAGGGTTTGACGGTCGAGGGGCTGATGGGCACCGAGGTCGGCGGCACCGAGGAGGCGGGCAGCGAGCTCTGCGGCGGCCAGGTCCGCGGCGGGCGGTTGTTCGGGAAGGTCGGCTGCGGCGGCGCCGTGGTCGGCGGTGCCGTGGTGGTCGAGTTCAGCACGATCCCGCTGAGCTGCGGGTCGACGAACGACTCGGCCGGCAGGTCCCTGGTGGCCGCCACCATGAAGTTGTGCCAGATCACCGCGGGCAGCGAGCCGCCCTGCACCGTCCGCAGGCCGTGGATGTTCACCAGCTTCTGCTTCTGGTTGTCGTAGCCGAGCCAGACCGAGGCGACCAGGTTGGGGGTGTAGCCGACGAAGCGGGCGTCGGTGTTGTCCTGGGTGGTGCCGGTCTTGCCGGCCACCTGCCGGTCGGGCAGGCGGGCCGCGGTGCCGGTGCCGCCCTCCACCACGCCGCGCAGGGCCAGGTTGACGGTGTCGGCCACGTTGGGGTCGACCACCTGGGTGCCCGGCGCGTTGTGGTCGCGCTGCTCGATCGGCCGGTTGTTGGCGTCCAGGACCTTCTCGACCAGGTAGGGGCTGTGGTGGACGCCCCGGTTGGCCCAGGTCCCGAACGCGGACGCGAGCTGCAGGGTGGTGACGTCGTCGGCGCCGAGGGCCAGCGGGATGTACGGCTCGATGTGGGGCGGGCGCTCCAGCGGGCTGGCACCCGCCGGCACGCGGGGGCCCTTGTCCAGCTCGGCGACCAGGCCGCTCCGCTTGGCCATCTCGGCCACCTTGTCGGGGCCGAGCTTGTCGATGAGCTGGACGTAGACGGTGTTGACCGAATGCTTGGTGGCATCCAGCAGGGTGATGTCGCCGAAGGCCTCGTCGCCGAAGTTGCTGTAGCGGTGGCCCTTGACCACCACCTTGTTGGGGCCGGGGAAGGTCGACTGCACCGAGTAGCCCTCGGCCAGCGCCTGGGCGAGCACGAACGGCTTCATGGTGCTGCCCGCCTGGCGGATCGAGTCGGTGGCGTAGTTCCACTGGCGCTTCTTGTAGTCCTTGCCGCCGTACATCGCGCGGACCGCCCCGGTCTGGGGGTCGATCGCGACCAGCGCCGCCCGCGGGTCGTGCCGCTGGTTCACCACCCCTTCGACCGCCTCCTGGGCCTGCTGCTGCAGGTCGAGGTCCAGGGTGGTCTTGACCCGGAAGCCGCCCATGCTGACGGCCTCGGCGCCGTACTTGTCCACCAGGTACTGGCGGACCTTCTCGAGGAAGTACGGGAACCGCGAGTTGGCGATGCCGCCCGGCTTGGCCTTCCAGTTCACCCCGAGGGGTGCCTTCATCGCCGCGGCCGCCTGCTTGGCCGGGACCCAGCCGCGGTCGGACATCACCTGCAGCACGAAGTCGCGCCGGGCCTTGGCGGAGGTGGCGTTCTCCCGCCTGGCGTAGAACTCGGGGCTGCGGATGGCGGCGGCCAGCAGGGCCGCCCTGGCCGGGCTGTCGAGGTCCTTGGCGGTGACCTTCTTCCCCGGCTTGGAGAAGAACGTGCGCGCGGCCGCGTCCACGCCGTAGGCGCCGCGGCCGAAGTAGACCGTGTTCAGGTAGAAGCCGAGGATCTGGTCCTTGGAGTACTTCCGCTCGAGCTTGTAGGCGATCACCGCCTCCTTGAGCTTGCGGAAGATCGTCCGCGAGCGGCCCACCCCCGGGAAGGCGTTCTTCACGTACTGCTGGGTGATGGTCGAGCCGCCCTCGGAGATGCGACGTCGCAGCAGGTTGGCGGCGGTGGCCCGCGCCAGGCCGCGCCAGGAGACGGCGCCGTGGTGGTAGAAGTCGCGGTCCTCGGCGGCCAGGACCGCGTAGCGCATCACCGGCGGGATGTCCTTGAACGCCACCACCCGGCGGTTCTCCTGGGCGGTCAGGGTGCCGATCTCGTGCCGGCCCGAGGCGTCCAGGAAGACCGTGGTCTGGGCGGTGGGCACCTGGTCGGGCAGGGGCACCCTGGCGAACGCGTAGATGAGCCCGATGAGGCTGCCGGCGACCACGGCCACGACCGGGATGGCCAGCCACATGGTCCAGACGAGCACGCGTCGCAGGCGCGACCTCGGCGGCTTGGACTGCTGGTGCCGCGCGGCGCGGGACGCCGTGGGGAGCGCGGTC
Source organism: Actinomycetes bacterium (assembly GCA_035640005.1). Taxonomy (GTDB): domain Bacteria; phylum Actinomycetota; class CALGFH01; order CALGFH01; family CALGFH01; genus DASQWY01. The sequence continues at coordinate 30,300 of DASQWY010000169.1, read as the reverse complement.
GTGGGTGCTGCCATGGCGGTCGACTCTACCGCACCCCGCCGCGTTCGCTGAATTTCGCCGGCGGCGCCGGGGCTCAGCCCACGTGGTCGCGGCCGAGCAGGTAGCACTGGGCCAGGTGGTTCCAGTTGCAGGCGGTGCAGACCTCGACCACGTAGCAGGCCGCCTCGTCGACCGACCGGTGCAGGTCGGCCAGGCCGTCGCGGGGCCACACGCGACCCGACCGCTGGTGCAGGGAGTCGGCGAACACGTAGGTCACGTGCACCAGCGAGGCGGCCTCGCAGACCGGGCAGGGCGCCGACGCCCACTCGCCGACGTTGCGGGCGGCGCGCAGCAGCTCGGGATGGGCGTCGCAGACGTCACGGCGTGACAGCCGGCCGCCGCGCAGGTCGCTGAGCGTGGCCCGCTTGGCCAAGGTGTAGTCGACGAGCCGCATTGCCTTCTCGAGCCAGGGCCGGCGGGCTGCCGGACAGTGGCACCCAGTGTACCCGGGCGTTGGCTGGATAACGGAGGGGTCACGGCGAGTTGACACTCGCGAACCGACCTACCTATCGTGGCGATAGATCGATCCGATACATCGCGTCGATACATCGCCACGATACGTGGGGATTGAACCACGACAAGCGGGGGACGTGCTCGTGCTTGATCTTGCTGTTCTCGGGCTGCTCAAGGAGTCACCGATGTCCGGCTACGAGCTGAAGAAGCAGCTCACCGTCAAGCTGGGGGCGCTGTGGCGGGTCAGCTTCGGGTCGCTGTACCCGTGCCTGAAGCGACTGGCCGCCGAGGGGGCGCTCGAGGTCGAGGAGTCCCGCTATACCTCCCGCAAGAAGCACGTCTACCGGCTCACCGACCGGGGGAACCGGCTGTTCCACCAGCTGCTGGAGTCCACCGACCTGCACGACCTGGAGCAGGACCGGTTCCCGCTGCGGCTGGCCTTCTTCCGCTACATGCGGCCGGAGGCCCGCATCGACCAGCTCGAGCGGCGCCGCGGCTACCTGCAGGAGCGGCTCGCCGACGTGCGGGCGACGCTGCGGGCGGCCCGCGACCGGATGGACGCCTACACCCTCGAGCTCATGGACCACGGGCTTGACGAGCGCGAGCGCGAGATCGCCTGGCTCGATCGGCTGATCGCCGCGGAGCGGCGCTCGACCGAGGACGAGCGGGATCGACCGCCCGCCCGGAGGAGCCCGGACCAGGGAGCCCGGCGCCCCGCCCGGCTTCCTACCAGCCAGCGCGACCCCCGCCTACCGGCCCAGACGGGCTGAGACGCGCCGACCAGAGGAGGAGAGCAGACACCGATGGGAAAGCTACGCGTCGCGATCGTCGGCGTGGGCAACTGCGCTTCGTCGCTGGTGCAAGGCGTGCAGTTCTACCGCGACGCCCGCCCAGGCGAGCAGGTCCCCGGTCTGATGCACGTCGAGCTGGGGGGGTACCACGTCGGCGACCTCGAGTTCGTCGCCGCCTTCGACGTCGACGCCAAGAAGGTCGGGCGCGACCTGTCCGAGGCGCTGCTGTCCAGCGAGAACAACACGATCCGCTTCGCCGACGTGCCACCCCTCGGGGTGGAGGTGCAGCGAGGGCCGACCCTGGACGGCCTCGGCCGCTACTACACCGAGACCATCGAGGAGTCCGACACGGCGCCGGTCGACGTCGCCACGACGCTCGTCAACACCGGCGCGGACGTGCTCGTGTGCTACCTGCCGGTCGGCTCCGAGCGGGCCGCCCACTTCTACGCCGAGGAGGCGCTCAAGGCCGGCGTGGCCGTGGTGAACTGCCTGCCGGTGTTCATCGCCGGAGTGCCCGAGTGGGCGGAGCGGTTCACCAGGGCCGGCGTGCCGATCATCGGCGACGACATCAAGTCGCAGGTGGGCGCGACCATCGTCCACCGCGTGCTGTCGCGCCTGATGGAGGACCGCGGGGTCCACATCGACCGGACCTACCAGCTGAACTTCGGCGGCAACATGGACTTCAAGAACATGCTCGAACGCGAGCGGCTGGAGTCCAAGAAGATCTCCAAGACCCAGGCGGTCACCTCCCAGGTCGAGCACGACCTCGGCAAGGGCAACGTCCACGTGGGGCCGAGCGATTACGTGCCCTGGCTGGACGACCGCAAGTGGTGCTACATCCGGGTCGAGGGCCGCGCCTTCGGCGACGTGCCGCTGAACCTCGAGCTCAAGCTGGAGGTGTGGGACTCGCCGAACTCCGCCGGCGTGGTGATCGACGCCGTCCGCTGCGCCAAGCTGGCCCTGGACCGGGGCATCGGCGGGCCGCTGCTGGGCCCCGCCGCCTACTTCATGAAGTCGCCGCCGGTCCAGTACACCGACGACGTCGCCAGGCGCATGGTCGAGGAGTTCATCGCCGGGGAGGCGGCGGCCGTCCCGGGCCCGGCCAAGGCCTGACCGGCCGGCTGTCCATAGGACCGCCCGGGGGCGTCCCGGGCGGTCCTGGCCGTTGGTAGCCTGGCGTCGCGCAGCTTGCAGGCAGGCCAGGCGATGGAGGAGGCGTCGTGGCTCGTGGCGACTGGTGGCGGCACGGGGTCATCTACCAGATCTACCCGCGCAGCTTCGCCGACGCGAACGGGGACGGCGTCGGCGACCTGCCGGGGGTGGTCGCGCACCTCGACTACCTGAACGACGGCACGCCGGCCTCGCTGGGGGTCGACGCAATCTGGCTGTCGCCGTTCTACCCGTCGCCGATGGCCGACTTCGGCTACGACGTCGCCGACTACACCGACGTGGACCCGCTGTTCGGCAGCCTGGCCGACTTCGACCGGCTGGTCGCCGAGGCGCACGCGCGCGGCATCCGGGTGGTCGTCGACCTGGTCCCCAACCACACCTCCGACCGGCACCCCTGGTTCCTCGAGTCGCGCTCCTCCCGCGACAACCCCAAGCGCGACTGGTACGTCTGGGCGGACTCCAGGCCCGACGGTTCGCCGCCCAACAACTGGTTGAGCGCGTTCCCGCGGGCCGGGCGGGCGTGGACCTTCGACGAGCGCACCGGCCAGTGGTACCTGCACTCGTTCATGCCGCAGCAGCCCGACCTCAACTGGTGGAACCCGGAGGTGCGGGCGGCCATGGACGCGGTCATGCGCTTCTGGCTCGACCGCGGGGTGGACGGCTTCCGTATCGACGTCGCCCACAAGATGGCCCGCGACCCGGAGCTGCGCGACAACCCCCTGGTCGACCTCGGCCCCGAGGCCGACGACCTGAGCGGCCAGGCCAGGGCCCTCCGGCTCGCCAAGCTCAAGTCCGTCAAGCGCCACGACGAGGACTGGCCGGAGGTCCACGAGATCCTGCGCGGCTTCCGCCGCGCCCTGGACGGCTACGACGACCGCATGGCCGTCGGCGAGGTCTACCTGCTGGACCTCCAGCAGCTCGCCCGCTACTACGGCTCCGGCCAGGACGAGCTGCACCTGGCCCACAACTTCGTGTTCCTGACCCAGCCGTGGAAGGCGGAGGCGCTCAGGGGGGTGGTGGACGAGTTCACCGGCCTGCTCCCGGCGGACGGCTGGCCGGCGTGGATGCTCGGCGACCACGACGTCTCCCGCATCGCCAGCCGCTACGACGAGGGCGGCAACGGCCAGGCCAGGGCGCGGGTGGCGGCGCTGCTGCTGCTGACCCTGCGCGGCACGCCGTTCGTGTACGCCGGCGACGAGCTCGGCATGACCGACGGGGAGATCCCGCCGGACCGGGTGATCGACGTGGACGGCCGCGACCCGGAGCGGACCCCGATGCAGTGGGACGGCTCCCCGGGCGCCGGCTTCAGCAGCGGCGAGCCGTGGCTGCCGGTGGCGGCCGGCGCCGACCGGCGCAACGCGGCCGCCGAGCGGGACGACCCCGCCTCGATGCTCAGCCTCTACCGCCGCCTCATCTGGTACCGGAAGGGCTCGGCGGCGCTGCGTGGCGGCGCCTACATCACGGTGCCGGACACCCCCGACGGGGTCTACGCCTACCTGCGCACCGCCGGGGACGAGCGGCTGCTGGTCGCGCTGAACCTCACCGGCGCCCCGGTCGCCTGGCCGGCGGCTCCCAGCGTCAGCGGCCGCCTCGAGCTGTCCACCGACCCGGGGCGGCCGGGCGGGGAGGTGACGCTCCGGCCCCTCCAGCTCGGACCCGACGAGGGCGTGATCGTCCGGCTTCCCTAGGGAGCCGGCGGCTCCAGGCCCTGCTCCTTGGCCCAGGCGAACAGCGCCTCGGTGGCCTCCTCCTCCGACATCGGCCCGCGGTCCAGGCGCAGCTCCAGCAGGTGCGCCAAGGCCTTGCCGACCAGCGGGCCGGGCGGGATGCCGAGCAGGGCCATGACCTGGCGGCCGTCGAGCGGCGGGCGGATGCTGGCCAGCTCCTCCTCGGCCTCCAGCCGGGCGATCCGCTCCTCCAGCTCGTCGGAGTAGGCGGCCAGCTGCTTGGCCTTGAACACGTTGCGGGTGGTGCAGTCCGAGCGGACCAGGAAGTTCAGCCGGTCCAGCAGCGGCCCGGCGTCGCGCACGTAGCGCCGGACGGCCGAGTCCGACCAGCCCAGCCGATAGGTGTGGAAGCGCAGGTGCAGCAGCACCAGATGGCGGACGTCGGCGATGAGCTGCGCCGGGTAGCGCAGCTCGGTCAGGCGCCGCTCCGCCATCTTCGCCCCGACCACCTCGTGCAGGTGGAAGCTGACGCCGTCGGTGCCGACCCGGCGGGTGCGGGGCTTGCCGATGTCGTGCAGCAGGGCAGCCATGCGCAGGGTAAGGTCGGGCTTGTCGGCGTCGTAGGCGGTGGCCCGCTCGACCACCGCGATCGTGTGCCGCAGCACGTCCTTGTGCCGGTGCACCGGATCCTGCTCCAGGGCGAGGGCCGGCAGCTCCGGCAGGAACTCCTCGGCCAGGCCGGTGTCGACCACCAGCCACAGGCCCTTGCCGGGCGCCCGGCCCTTCAGCAGCTTGGACAGCTCGTCGCGGATCCGCTCGCGGGAGACGATCGCCAGGCGGCCGCGGCGCTCGCTGACCGCGGCCAGCGTGTCGGGCGTCGGCACCAGCTCGAGCTGGGCGGCGAACCGGGCCGCGCGCAGCATCCGCAGCGGGTCGTCCTCGAACGAGCCGGCCGGCCCGCTCGGGGTGCGGAGCCGCTTCGCGGCCAGGTCCTGCAGGCCGCCGTGGGGGTCCACGAAGCCGCCGTCGGGCAGGCGCACGGCCATCGCGTTGACGGTGAAGTCGCGCCGGGCCAGGTCCTCCTCGATGGAGTGCCCGAAGCTGACCTCCGGCTTGCGCGAGTCCTCCCGGTACACGTCGGAGCGGAAGGTGGTGATCTCCAGGAAGAAGTTGCCCTTGCGCACGCCGACAGTGCCGAAGCGGGCGCCCTGCAGCCACACCTGGTCGCTCCAGCCGCGCACCACCGCCAGCACCTGCTCGGGGGTCGCGTCGGTGGTGAGGTCGACGTCGGTGGAGGGCCGCTCCAGCAGGGCGTCGCGGACGGTCCCGCCGACCAGGTACAGCTCGTGGTCGCGCTGCGCGAAGCGGCGGCCGAGGCTGCGGGCGACCTTGGCGACCGGCGCCGCGCGGAGCAGGTCGGCCAGCGCCTGCTGCTGGGCGGGTGAGAGCTGGGCCATACCGGCAGGATACCGGCCATCCGATTCGGCCCCGGACCGGTTCAGGTGGTTTATGGGAAATACAGGCAGGGCAACCGACAGGGAACCACGGGAGGTGGTCGGATGGTCGACACCAGGAAGATGAGCCGTGCCGAGGCGGGTCGCAAGGGTGGCCAGACGACGAAGAAGCGTTACGGCGACGACTTCTTCGGCAAGATCGGCCGGATGGGGGGGAAGAAGGGCGGCGAGACGACCAAGCAGCGCTACGGGATCGAGTTCTACCAGCGTATCGGCCGCAAGGGCGGCTCGCGCTGAGCCAGGGTCTCCGGGGCGCCTCGGGGACCGGGGCGGTCGGGAGGCCAGGGCTCGAAGCCCCGCCCGCTTGGCTATACTCGGGTCGCTCGACCGCCGTGATCGCCCTGGAGATCCATGCGTTCCAGCATCGATGTCCACAACCACCTGCTCGCCGACGACGTGGTGCACGAGCTGTCCCAGCTGCCTGGCCCGCTCCGTGACCTGGCCTCGGCTCCTGGTGTGCTCGGGCTCCCGGCCGTCGCGGTCGGCCGCTCGACCGTGCTCGCCGACGACGACGGCGTGGTGGTCGTGCTCGCCCCGGCCGACGCCCTTGTTGACGCCGACGGCGTGGCCGGGCTGCTCGGCCGCGGGTGGCTGGAGCCGGTCACGCCCGGCCGCTCGCCCGGCCTGACCGGCTACCTGCTCGCGTTCGTCCCGCCCGTCGCCCTGGAGTGCCCCGCCACCCTGGTCGTGGACGAGCGGGTCGCCGCCCAGGACGTCGTCTACACCGCGGCCGGCGAGCCCGGGGTGATCCTCAAGGTGCGCGGCGCCGACCTGGTCAAGGCGACCAGCGCGGTGGTGGCCGACGTGACCAGGCATGGGTAGCTGACCGTGCGGACCGCCAGGGCCGTCTCGGCCGGCGGGGTGGTGCTCGCCGAGCCGCGGCCCGACGCGCCCGTGGCGCTGGTGGCCCACCGTTCGCCCAGGGGCGTGCTGCAGTGGACCCTGCCGAAGGGCGCCCAGGAGCAGGGCGAGACCGTCACCGAGGCCGCCCTGCGGGAGGTCCGTGAGGAGACGGGCCTGGACGTCGAGCTGATCGGCCCGCTCGACACCATCGACTACTGGTTCGTGTGGACGCCCGAGCAGACCCGTTACCACAAGTTCGTCCACTACTTCCTGATGCGCGCCACCGGCGGCGACTTCGCCCGCCACGACGCCGAGATGGAGGCGGCCGAGTGGGTCGCCGCCGAGGAGGCCAGGCGGCGGATGGCCTTCGCCAACGAGCGCAGGCTGCTCGACCTGGTCCCGGAGGTGCTGGCCAAGCAGGGCGCGGCCGGGTGATCCGGCGGCTGGCGGCCACGCTGGCGGTCCTCGGGACGGTCGCCGCGTCGGCTGTGGCGCCGGCGGCCGCCCAGCAGCAGGCCACCGCCGACCTGCTGCTGGTCAGGATCTCGCCGTGGGCCCGTCCCGGCGACCGGCTGGTCTACCAGCTGGCCGTCCGCAACCGCGGCCAGGCGGCCCTGCGCGGCCTGCAGGTCGACGCGCGGCTCGGCGCCCCCGTGCAGACCCGCTCGGCGCTGGCCAGCCTGCTGGCCGCTCCGGCCGGGCCGGCCGCCGGCCGGCCGCTCGAGCCGCCCTGGCGGCCCGCGCTCGCCGAGGTCCCCGCCGGCGCCACCAGCAGGCTGGAGGCGCGCACCGTCACCCTGCCGCCCGGCCTCGGCGGCGACGGCGCCGGCGCGGTGCTGCCGCTCGCCGTGCAACTGCGGGCGGGCAGCGACGCCGGCACGGTGACGGCCAGCCTGACCACCTTCGTGGTGGTGCTGCGCGCCGAGGCCGCCAGCCGGCTGCAGGTCGCGATGCTGGTCCCGCTGCACGAGCCGACCCACCGCGACGCCAAGGGTCTGTTCGTCGACGACGGCCTGGCCGCGCAGCTCGCCCCGACCGGGCCCCTCGGGGCGATCGCGGCCGAGCTGGACCGGCCGAAGGCGCCCAAGGTCACGCTGGTGATCGACGCGCTGCTGGCCGAGGACGCCGCCGCCATGGCGGGCGCCTGGCGGCTGCGGCAGGGCGCTGGCACCACTACCGTCGCCGCGGGCGACCCGCGCTCCGAGGGCGCCAGCCTGTTCCTGAAACGGCTGCGGGAGGCGGCCAGCGCCAACCAGCCGAGCGCCTTCCCCTACGCCACCGCCGACCTGCCCGGCCTGGTCAGGGCCGGGCTGGAGCTGGAGGCGACCAACCAGGTCTTCCAGGGGCGGCAGCTGCTGCAGTCGGCGCTTGGCACCACGCCCGACCAGGGCCTGGCATGGCCGGTGAGCGGACCGGTCGACGGCGCCACCCTGCGGACGCTGGCCAACACCGGCACCGACGTGGTCGTGCTCGACCCCACCCTGCTGCCGAGCACCGCCCCCACCACCCAGAACGCCACCGTGGGCCTCGGCGCCGGCGACGCCACCCCCGCGCGCGCCCTGGTGCCCGACCAGGGCCTGCAGGCGGCCCTCGCCGACCAGCGGGCGACCAGCGAGCCGGCCGCCTGGGCCCAGCGGGTGCTGGCCGAGACCGCGGTCACCTGGCTGGAACGGCCGAACAGCCCCTCGCCCCGCGGCATCCTGCTGGCTCCGCCCCAGGTGTGGCGGCCGGCCCCCGGGTTCTTCCGGGCGCTGGTCCGCGGGCTCGCCGCCGCCCCCTGGCTGACCCTGGAGCGGGCCACCACGCTGGCGGGCCGCGTGCCCGAGGGCCCCGACCACCAGGTCCGCCGGCTGGCCCCGGTCACCCCCGCCGAGGCGGCGGCCGCGCTGCCCGCCAGCTACCTGCGCGGCGTCGACCAGCGCCGCGCCAACCTGGCCAGCTTCCTGCGGACCGTCGGCGCCGACTACCCGCCCAGCGACGGCTTCGACCGCGACCTGCGCATCGCCGAGTCGAGCGACTGGCGCCCGGCGGCCGCCCGGCCCCGCGGCCGCGGCTTCATCCGCGCGGTCGACAGCGGCATCCGCGCCGTCTACCGCCGGGTCCGGGTGGAGCCGAGCCGGGCCACCCTCACCGCCCGCCGCGGGACCATCCCGGTCACGGTCACCAACGCCGGCAGCCAGCGGATGACCGTGGTGCTGCGGCTGATCTCGCCGCGGGTCGACCTGCCCGCCACCAGCCAGCCGTTCGTGCTGGAGCCGGGGCGGCGGACCACCCAGCTGGTCCAGGTCGAGACCCGCACCACCGGCACCTTCCGGATCGCCGTGCAGGTGCTCACCCAGGACCAGCAGCGGCAGATCACCGAGGCCGAGGTGACCCTGGTGTCGACCGCCTTCAACCGGGTCGCCCTGGCCCTGGCCGGTGGCGCGGCCGGCTTCCTGCTGCTGTGGTGGCGGCGCGGCAGGCGGCGCCGGCGCGCGGCCGAGGACGGCCGGGCCGGGCAGGGCGCCTCGCCATGAGCTCCCCACGGTCCACCCCCCCGAGGGACCCGCCGGCCGCCGGTCCCGGGCGGGGGCGGCCGGCCGAGCCGAGCCTGGCCCGCTCGACCGCGCTGATGGCCACCGGCACGCTGCTGTCGCGGGTGACCGGCCTGCTGCGCGTCACGGTGCTGGTGGCCACCATCGGCGTGGGCGAGAGCCGCCTGGCCGACGTGTACAACGTCGCCAACACCACCCCGAACATCATCTACGAGCTGGTGCTGGGCGGCATCCTGACGTCGATCTTCGTGCCCGTGTTCGTGGAGGTGCGGCGCACCCGCGGCCCACGCCAGGCCTGGCACGTCGCCCGCGCCGTGATGACCCTGGCGATGGTGGTCCTCGGCCTGCTCGCGGTCCTCGGGGTGCTGCTGGCGCCGTGGATCATCAAGCTCTACATCCACAGCGGCAGCCCGGCCGAGCGGGCCGAGGCGCAGCGGCTCGGCGGCCAGCTGCTGGCCATGTTCATGCCGCAGATCGTGTTCTACGGGGTCGGCTCGGTGATGACCGGGCTGCTCAACGCCAACCGGCGCTTCGGCGTGCCGATGTTCGCCCCGATCCTGAACAACCTGACCGTGGTGGCCGTGGCGATCGCCTTCCACCTGCTGGTGGGCCAGCGGGTGCCGCAGGTCGGCGACCTGACCACCGGCCAGAAGCTGCTGCTCGGCCTCGGCACCACCGCCGGGGTGGTGGCGATGACCATGGTGCAGTGGCCGTTCCTGCGCCGCATCGGCTTCCGCTTCCACCTGGTCTGGCACCTGCGCGACCCGGCGATCCGCAAGATGGCCACGCTGTCGGCCTACACGGTCGGGTACGTGGTGGTGAACCAGCTCGGCTACCTGGTGATCCCGATCCTCGCCTACGGGATCCAGGGCGGCTACACCGCCTACACGACCGCCTTCATCTTCTTCCAGCTCCCGCACGGGGTGTTCGCGGTGTCGGTGATGACCGCGCTGCTGCCGCCGCTCAGCGAGGACGCGGTCGCCGCCGACTGGGACGCGTTCCGGGCGACGCTGTCGCGCGGGGTGCGGCTGACCGCGGCCGTGCTGCTGCCGGCGGCCCTCGGCTACCTGGCGCTGGCGGGCCCGATCGTGCGGCTGCTGCTGGAGCACGGGGTGGTCACCGGGGCCAGCACCCAGCTGCTCACCCGGGTCCTCGAGGTGTTCGTGCTCGGCCTGGTGTCGTTCTCCACCTTCCAGCTGCTGCTGCGCGCCTTCTACGCCCTGCAGGACACCCGCACCGTGTTCCTGCTCAACATCGTGTCGACCGGCACCAACGTGGTCGTGGACCTGCTGCTGTTCTTCCTGCTCCCGAGGCCGTGGAAGATCGCGGGCCTGGCGCTCGGCCACGCCACCGCCTACACGGTCGGCTCCGCCCTGCTGCTCGCCTCCCTGTCGCGGCGGATCGGCGGCCTGGACGGCCGCCGCGTGCTCCGGGCGGTCGCCCGCATGCTCGCCGCCGGCCTGGTGATGTACCTGGTGATCGCCCTGCTGGTGCGCGCGCTCGGCGGGGTCGGCCAGCCCGGGCTCGGCCGCGACCTGGTCACCGTCGTCGCCGGGGTGGCCCTCGGGCTCGGCACCTACCTGGGCGTGGCCCGCCTGCTCCGGATCGAGGAGCTCGGGTTGTTGGTTGGCCTGGTCCGGCGGGCGCGCCGCACCTCCCCCTGACCCCGCCCGGCCTTCCGGACGCGCAATTTCCGGAATTCGCGCGAATCCTCCGGGGCCCGCCGAAAAAATTCCCGGAGGTGTTTGAAATCCGGTCCTGGAGATGAGAGAACTGCCGGCGGCCGCAGCCCCGAATTACGGAGGACTTCCCCCTGCGCCCGCTTCGCGTTGCCGTGGTGTTGCTGCTCGCCGCCGGGCTCGGCCTCGGCGGCCTGGTCGCCTCGCCCGCCGAGGCCGCCCGGCGCGAGACCCCACGCCACAAGATCCACCGCCTGCGCGCCCAGGCCGCCCGCGTGCAGCGCACGATCGACCGCATGAACGACCGGATCGAGGGCCTGGTCGAGGACTACGACGCCAACCAGGAGGCCCTCGCCAAGACCCGGGTCGAGCAGGCCCGGACCGAGCGGCGCCAGGCCGAGGCGCAGCAGCGGCTGGCGGGCGCGCAGCAGCAGCTCGGCCAGCGGCTGCGGGCGGTCTACATCCAGGGGCCGACCACCGCGCTCGGGCAGCTGCTCGGCGCGACCAGCATCCAGGAGGCCCTCACCACCGCCAAGTACCAGCAGAACGTGGTCGGCAACGACCGCGCCGTGATCGACCGGGTGGAGCAGGTCAAGCGCCAGCTGGCCGCCCTCGCCGAGCAGCTCACCGCGCAGCGCGCCCGCCAGGAGCGGCTGCAGCAGCGGCTGCGGCGGCAGAAGCTCCAGATCCAGTCCCACCTGGCCGCCCAGCGCGCCTTCCTGCGCCGGGTCAACAAGGCGGTCAAGCGGGCGGTGCTGGAGGAGCGCCGCCGCCAGGAGGAGCTCAGGCGGCGGGCGCTGGCAAGGCGCCTGGCGGCGGAGCGGGCGGCGCGGCGGCGCGCGGCCGCCATGGCGGCCCGGCACGGCCACTCGTGGCAGGGCGGGACGGCCGGCAGCCCGACCGCCGCGGCCGGGCGGGCGGTCGCCTTCGCCCTCGCCCAGCGTGGCAAGCCCTACGTCTGGGGTGCCTCCGGCCCGCGCGCCTACGACTGCTCCGGCCTGACCATGAGGGCCTACCGTCGCGCCGGGGTCTACCTGCCGCGGACCAGCCGCGCCCAGTGGTACGCCGGCCCGCACGTCGCCATGGTCAGCCTGGCACCGGGCGACCTGGTCTTCTTCGCCCACAACACCGGCAGCCCGGCCACCATCCACCACGTCGGCATGTACATCGGCGCCGGCCTCATGGTCGAGGCGCCCTATACCGGGGCGAGCGTGCGCGTCAGCTCGATCGGGCGGCGCGACTATATCGGCGCGGTCCGGCCGACCGGCTGAGCCTGCCCTTGATAGACTTCCGGGGGTCGCGACCCCCGGGGTCCAATGCCCCGATGTATTTCACGCCATGAGCATGTCCCACGTCGGCTCCGGTCTGCCTCGGCTGCTCGCCGAGCGCTACGAGCTCGTCGAGCAGCTCGCCACCGGCGGCATGACCAGCGTCTGGCGGGGCCACGACCGCATCCTCGGGCGGGACGTGGTCGTCAAGGTGCTCCACCCCGAGCTGGCCGCCGACGAGACCTTCAAGGCCCGCTTCCACGAGGAGGCGGTCAACGCCGCGCGCCTCACCCACCCCAGCGTGGTCGCCCTCTACGACACGGGCGAGCAGGGCGGGGTCGCCTACATCGTGATGGAGCTGGTCGAGGGGGCGACCCTGCGGGAGGTGCTCGACCGGCACGGCCCGCTGCCGCCGGCCCAGGCGGCCCGCCTCGCGAGCGAGGTCACCGTCGCCCTCGACTACGCCCACCAGGCCGGGGTGATCCACCGCAACCTCAAGCCGGGCAACATCCTGCTCGCCAACGACGGCACCGTGAAGGTGGCCGACTTCTCCATCGCCCGGGCCGCCACCGACGACGACCCCAGCCGCACCGGGGAGATCCTCGGCGCGGACGGCTACCTGGCTCCCGAGCAGGTCGACGGCGGACGGGTGGACGGCAGGACCGACGTCTACGGCCTGGGGGCCTGCCTGTACGAGATGCTCACCGGGCGGCCGCCAGGGCCCGGCCCGGTGGCCTCGGTCCCGCCCCGTGCGCTGGTGGCCGGGGTCCCCCGCGAGCTGGACGCGGTCGTGCTGCGGGCGATGGCGCCGGACCCCGACGACCGCTTCCCGACCGCCAGGGCCATGGCCGCGGCGCTGGCGCGGGTGGCGGCCGGCGCGGACGGGTCCCCGCCCGCCGGCCTGGTCGATACCACCCAGCCGGTGCAGGAGCAGGAGGTCGTCCCCACGCGCGGCTTCCTGCGCAACGAGGGCCGCTGGCTGGGCTGGACGCTCGCCCTGGTGGTCCTGGCCGGGATCCTGGTGGTGGTCGGGCTCACCCTGAGCAGCGGGGTCAAGGACCTGTTCGGCGGCGGCGCGAAGTCCAAGCAGACGAAGGCCACCGGCACCACCGCCGGGGCGAAGCCCATCTCGTTCTCGCAGGCCCTGGCGTTCGACCCGCCGCCAGGGGACGGGAGCGAGTCCAACAGCGAGCTCGGCAACGCGATCGACCGCGACCCCGGGACGGCCTGGAGCACCGAGCACTACAACAACCCCAACCTCGGCGCCCTCAAGCCGGGCGTCGGCCTGATCCTGGAGCTTCCCGAGGCCCGCGCCGCCCACCAGCTCCGCCTGACCCTGACCCAGCCCGGCGCGGACCTGTCGGTCTACGCCGCCGACCAGGTGCCCGACGCGCTGGCGGGCTGGGGCCAGCCGGTCAAGCAGCAGGCCGACGCCGGCCAGCAGGTCAACGTCGACCTCGACGGCGCGAGCCACCGCTTCTACCTGGTCTGGTTCACGCGCCTGCCGCGGGCGGGCGGCAAGTACCAGGCGGGCGTTGCGGAAGCCAGCCTGCGGTCGTGAGCCAGCGGAGCGACGAAGGCCTGCTGGCCGCCCACCTGCGTGGCGACCAGGACGCCTTCGGCGAGCTGGTCGCCCGCCACGAACGCCGCGTGTACGGCCTGTGCCTTCGCATCCTCGGCAACCGGGAGGACGCCGAGGACGCCACCCAGGAGGCGTTCCTCGCCGCCCTGCGGCGGGCGTCGACCTTCCGCCAGGCGGCCGCGTTCTCCACCTGGCTCTACCGGATCGCGGTGAACGCGGCGACCGACCAGGCGCGCCGCCGGACCAGGGCGCGCGCGCTGCCGCTGGACCCCGAGGCCGCCGACCGGGCGGCGCCGACGGGCGGCGACCCGAGCGAGCCGGTCGCCAGCGCCGTGGTGGTGCACGCGGCGCTGGCGAGGGTGCCGGAGGAGTTCCGGGTCGCGCTGGTCCTCTGTGACCTGTACCGCCTGCCGTACGCCGACGCCGCGCAGATCATCGAGGTGCCGGTCGGCACGGTGAAGAGCCGCGTCTACCGCGGCCGCCTGGCGCTCGCCGGCGAGCTGGAGGGCGGCGAGGCTCCCCAGCCGCCGGGCAGCCCGGGCGTGGAGCCGGTCCGGCGCGGCCTGCACGTGGTCGGCCCGGGAACCGGGACGCGCGCGCGAGCGTCGGAATCGAAGGAGCCTGATCATCCGAACCAGGAGTGACGCCAGCGTGCCCAACCATCCCGAGCGCGAGCAGCTCGCCGCCTACGAGGCCGGCGACGGCGACCGCCGCCAGCGGAGCCGCGTCGAGGCCCACCTGCTGGGCTGCCCCGCCTGCGCCGAGGTGGTCGCCGGGGTCGGCAGGGCCCGCCAGGGGCTCGCCCTGCTCGACGAGCCCGAACTGCCCGCCGGCCTGCACGACCGGCTGGCGGCCGCGGTCGACCGCGAGCAGGCCACCTCGCTCCCTGCCAGGCGGGTCGCCTGGTGGCGGCGGCCGGCGGTGCTGGGGGCGGCCGCCGCCCTGCTGGTGGCCGTCGCCCTGCTGCCGCTGCTGCACCTGACCGGCGGCGGAGGCGGGGCGTCCACGGCGAACGGGCGCGCCACCGCCGCGTCCACCGCCGCCCCGGCACCGGGCCCCCCCGGGTTGGCGGTGCTCAGCCTGCCCGGCGAGTTCTCGGTGGCCCGGCTGCGCCAGCTGCTGGCCGCCAACCCCGCCGCCGGCGCGGCCGTCAGGGCCGCCGCGACCGGGGTGCAGCCGTTCAGCCGGTCGGAGTCCGCCGGCGGGAGCTCCACCGCGCCGGGGGCCGCGGACCAGGCGCCGCCCAAGGCGGCCACCCCGGGCGCCCAGGCCGGCGGCGGGGTGGCCGCCAGCGAGCAGTCCGCCTGCGTCGCGGCCGCCGCCCGGGCGGCCGGCCGGCCGGTGCGGGCCGCGTTCCTGCTGGAGACCAGCTTCCGGGGGCGCCCGGCGACCCTGCTGGTGGCGGCCGGGCCGGCGGGCCAGGCCGAGGTGTACGCGTTCCCGCGGGGCTGCGCCGGCGCGCCGCTCGCTCCCGTCCAGCGGGTCGCGGCGGGCTGATCAGAACGCGCCGCTGGCGCGGGCGAACGCGACCCCGCCGGCGAGCAGGTCGTACAGCAGCAGCTGGGGCGCCAGCGGGTTGCCGCCGAGGATCAGCACGACCAGGCTCATGCCGAGCAGCACGGCGGCCGCCGCGGCCAGGCCGAGCCGCTGGTGGGTCCGGCGTCGGGCCGCCCGGCCGACCGCCAGCCCGACCAGGAAGCCGTACAGCAGCGAAAGCAGCAGGCTTCCGAACGGCACCACCAGCAGCAGCAGGAAGCCGCCGGCCACGGCCACCGCCAGGCCCGCGCCGAACCCCCTGGCCAGCAGGACCGGGTCGGGGGTGCCCTTGGCGCGGCCGGACTGGCGGGCGCAGCGCGGGCACTTCTGGCCAACGGCGGTGGCGACCATGCAGCGCGGGCAGATCGGGTCGCCGCAGCTCGAACAGGTCAGCCTGGTCGCCACCTTGGGGTGGTTGACGCAGGTTGGTGCGAGGTTGGTCTGGTCGGCGGTCATGCTGCTACCAGAGTACGAGAATGGCGGGCGCCTGGTGACCCTGGCGGCCGACGGGGTATCGGAATAGTCGTATGGGACAATCCGTTGACAGGCTCGGCTGTCCCTATCCGCCCATGAGGAGGCGCTCGTATCCTGATGGCCACTTCCCGCACCAGTGCTCCGGTGCTGATCGTCGGCTCCGGCCCGGCCGGCCTGACGGCGGCGCTCTACACCGCCAGGGCCAACCTGCGGCCGATCGTGCTCGAAGGGGCCGAGGCCGGTGGCCAGCTGATGCTCACCACCGACGTGGAGAACTACCCCGGGTTCCCGACCGGCATCCTCGGCCCGGAGCTGATGGGCAAGATGCGCGAGCAGGCGGCGCGGTTCGGCGCCGAGTTCGTGACCGCCGACGTCACCAAGGTGGACCTGTCCGGTCCGCCGTTCCGCGCCTGGGTCGATGACGAGGAGTACAGCGGCAAGGCGATGATCGTGGCCACCGGCGCCAAGGCCCGCATGCTCGGCCTGCCCTCGGAGCGGCGGTACCTCGGCCGCGGCGTGTCGACGTGCGCGACCTGCGACGGCTTCTTCTTCCGCAACCGCGAGCTGGCCGTGGTCGGCGGCGGCGACTCCGCTCTGGAGGAGGCGACCTTCCTGACGAGGTTCGCGACCAAGGTGACGGTCGTGCACCGGCGAGACCGGCTGCGCGCCTCCAAGGTCATGCAGGACCGCGCCTTCGCCAACCCCAAGATCGAGTTCGCCTGGAACTCGACGGTCACCGACGTGCTCGGCGAGCAGACGGTCACTGGTGTGCGGCTGCGCGACGTGCGCGACGGCGCCGAGCGGGAGCTGCCGGTCGCGGGCGTGTTCGTGGCCATCGGGCACACGCCCAACACCGAGCTGCTGGCCGGCCAGGTCGAGCTCGACAAGGCCGGCTACGTGCTCACCCCGAACCCGCCGAGCACCGCCACCAGCGCCGACGGCGTGTTCGCGGCCGGCGACGTGGTCGACCACACCTACCGCCAGGCGGTCACCGCCGCCGGTACCGGCTGCGCCGCCGCCATCGACGCCGAGCGCTGGCTGGAGGCCCACGGCTACGACTCCGGCGCCACCACCGACACCTGGGACTAGGGTCCGCCCCCTGGGGTCCCGTCACCAGCCCTGATCCCGACCCCCGGCCCGGGTTCCTCCGGTCCTCGGGCATCCGACCCGAGCGCCCGACCACGGCCCCAGGTTCCCATTCCCGGGCCCCGACCCCCGCGCCCGACCCCGGCCGGAACCTGGGGTCAGGCGTCCGACCCTCCCCCCTCGTCCGGCTCGCCGGGATGGTCGCGCCGTTTCGGCTGGTATGGTTTGACCAGGCCTGGGCGGTCGGCAAGATAGTCCGAGAGCGCGAGGCCGACGACCGTGGGGACCGTCAGGCCGGCCAGCGAGGCCAGTGCCTGGACAGCCGTCGGGATCGTTGGGCCGAACGCGGCTCGCAGCAGCACGGCGAGCACGGCCACCCAGAGCTCGAAGGCGACGAAGGCGGCCATAACGGACAGGGTATAGCGAGGCAGGGGGCGCACGGATCGGCTCCGAGGTTGGAGGGTGGTGACCGGGGAAGTACCGAGGCAGTATAGGAATAGCAGGTGGGGCCACGCCGTTGAGCTAGGGGTAGTACCGGGCGACCGGAGCCATCGAGGTCCTGATGTCGAGGAGGTGGAGGTGCCTGGGGTCGCGAGATCCCGAATGCACCAACCGCTATGGGCAAGTTCGCAGCCGTGACGGACGCCACGTTCGATAACGACGTGCTCCGGTCGACCAAGCCCGTGCTGGTCGACTTCTGGGCCGAGTGGTGTGGCCCCTGCAAGATGGTCGCCCCGGTGCTTGGCGAGATCGCCGCCGAGCATGAAGGCAAGATCACGATCGTCAAGCTGAACGTGGACGAGAACCCGGACGTCGCGATGCGCTACGGGGTCATGAGCATCCCCACGCTGGCGTTGTTCGTCGGTGGCGTCGAGAAGAAGCGGCTGATCGGCGCCATGCCCAAGCGGAACATCATGTCCGAGATCGGCGAGTTCATCGTCTGATTCGCCCGGTTCTAGCAAATCGCCGGAATCCACGCTTCGCGCCCGGGGACCCGCCGCGGTTCAGTCCCTCCGCCGGCTGGATGGGACCGGCCGCAGGGCGGGCTGACCAGGAGCGGGCACGCGCAGGGCCTCCAGTGCCGCCTCACGAGCGTCCTTCCAGGTGAGCGCGGTGCGCAAGTCCATCCGCATCAGCGGGTAGCGAGGATGCTCGCGGACCACCTGGAAGCCGCTCGCCTCCAGGAACCCGGCAGGGACATGGCAGCGGCGCCGGGTCCAGGCCCGGTCGGCGAACACCTCGACCGCCCGGACCTTTCGCTTGCTCAGGTCGCGGGCCATGGTCTGCAGCAGCACGCGGCCGATGCCCTGCCCCTCAAAGGACGGCTCGACCGCCAGGGTGGCGAGCAGCACCGCGTCCCGGCTCACCGGTCTGGCGGCCTGGATGCCGACCTGCTCGAGGAAGCGGGTCGGGGCGTACAGCGAATAGCCAGCCAGCGCCCCGTCGACCGACAGCACGTGGCCGGCCGGCCCCCATTCGAGCACGATCGACGAGATCCACGCCTCCTTCTGCAGGCCCGCCTCCTCCGAGCCGCGCGGGCGGGCGCCCGGACCGAGCTCCCAGAACACGCAGCGGCGGCAGGGGTCGGGCAACATGTCCAGCGTCTCGACCCCGAGCGGCACGACCTTCCGGCCCATGGCGGTCAGCCGGCGGCGGGCGACGGGCGGCGGTGGATGGCGAGGAGGGCCCAGGCCAGCCCGGCGAGCACCCCGACGAGGAAGCTGCCACCAACGCGGCGGAGCAACGGCAACGAAAGTCTGGGCACGAGCGGCTCCACAGTCGGGCAGTGGCCGCGATGCTAGCAGCCGGGCGGTTGGGGTCGCCATATAGCGTATCCTTCGCTCATGCGTGCCGATGATCCCTTCATCGACCGCTACGCCCACGGGACGCGGTCGATGACGGCCTCCGAGATCCGCGCCCTGTTCGCGGTCGCATCCAGGCCCGAGATCGTGAGCCTGGCCGGCGGTATGCCCTTCACCGCCGCCCTTCCCTTCGACGTGGTCGGCGACGTGGTCGGCGAGGTGCTGGCCGAGGAAGGACCGTCGGCGTTGCAGTACGGCGGCGGGCAGGGCGACCCGAGGCTCCGCGAGGTCCTCGGCGAGCTCATGGGCCACGAGGGGATCCACGCCTCCGCCGACGACGTGGTCGTCACGGTCGGCTCCCAGCAGGCGCTCGACCTGCTGGCCCGAATGTTCTGCGATCCGGGTGACGTGATCGTCGGCGAGGGACCGTCCTACGTCGGCGCGCTGTCGGCGTTCTCCCAGTACCAGGTCGACGTGCGGCACGTCCCCCTCGACGACGACGGGCTCGACCCGGAGGCGCTCGGTGAGGAGCTCGACCGCTTGGACCGCGAGCGGCGCCGCGTCAAGTTCATCTACACCGTGCCGAACTTCCACAACCCGGCCGGCGTGACGCTCGCCGAGGACCGGCGCGACCGCGTGCTGGAACTGGCCCGCCGCCACGGCGTGCTGGTGGTCGAGGACAACCCGTACGGGATGCTGGGGTTCGAGGGCGACCCGCCGCACGCCCTCCGCGCCCGGGACGCCGACAACGTCGTCTACCTCGGCACGCTCTCGAAGGTGTTCTGCCCCGGGTTGCGGGTCGGCTGGGCGCTGGTCCCGCCGGCCCTGCGCGAGCGCCTGGTGCTGGTGACGGAGGCCGCCAACCTGTCGCACTCGAACCTCACGCAGGCGATCGCCTACCGCTACTTCTCCAGCTATCCGTGGCGAGAGACGCTCAAGTCGCTGCGCGAGGTCTACCGCGAACGGCGCGACGCCATGCTGGAGGCCCTGGCCGAGGATTTCCCGCCCGGGGTCGCCTGGACCCACCCGCGCGGCGGCTTCTACGTCTGGGTGCGGCTGCCGGAGGGCCTGGACACCCGGGTGATGCTGGCCAAGGCGATCGCCGCCCGGGTCGCGTTCGTCCCCGGCGGCGCGTTCTACGCCGACGCCCAGGGCGGCCCGTACCTGCGCCTGTCCTACTGCTTCCCGCCCGCCGAGCGGATCCGCGAGGGGGTCCGCCGTCTCGCCGGCGTGGTGGCCGAGGAGCTCGACCTGCTGCGAGCCCTCGGTGGCACCCCCGCCCCCGACCCGCCGGACCGAGGTCGCCCCGCCGGCTGGGGCGGGGTCTAACCGTCAGCCCTATCGCCGCCTGGTGCCCCGGCTGCACGCCATCCCCAACGGCCCTTGTCGACACCCCAGCCGCTCACCTCCGCCAGCAAAACGCCGCCGATGACCCCGGTGCTACCGCCCACCGGCAGCCGGCTGGGTCGGTACCTGTTTCAACTGGACCCAGCCCGTCCATCCGGGCGGGCTGGGTCCCGGCCCCCAGGTCCCCCTCCAGCACGGACGTGCGCTCGAGCTGCGGCTTCCCCGCGCCGTCCGCCGAACCGCCGGCGCCAGGTCACTGGAGGGGTCGTGCAGCGACCCCGGCTCTGCTATCACTGCAGCATGGACCCAGGCGTCGATCCAAGCCCCTCAGTGGCGTGGTTGCTGGCATCGGAGGAGCCGGCAGTCCGCTACCTCGCCCGCCGGGACCTGCTCGGCGATGCCGATGCTGACGCCTGGGCCGCGGACGCGGCCCGGATCCTCGACGGACCGAAGGTGCGCGCGTTGCTGGCGGGCCAGCAGCCCGACGGCGGCTTCGGGGTCCGGCCCTACAGCAAATTTGCCGGGGCGCACTGGCGCCTGGTCTCGCTGGTCGAGTTGGCTGTCCCGGCCGGCGAGCCACGCGTGCTCGCCGCCACCTCGACGGTGCTGGACTGGCTGACGGGCCGGTCGCACCGCCGTGGCGTGAAGGTGATCGCCGGGCTCGCCCGACGCTGCGCCTCCCAGGAAGGCAACGCGCTGGCGGTCGCCTGCCGGGTCGGCATGGCCGGCGACCCGAGGGTCGAGCTGATGGCCCGGTCGCTGGTGGGCTGGCAGTGGCCGGACGGGGGCTGGAACTGCGACCCGCGTGCCAGCGGTCGGCGTTCGTCGTTCCACGAGTCGCTCCCGCCCGCATGGGGCCTGCACGAGTATTGGCTGGCCACGGGTGCTGCCTGGGCACACGAGGCCGCCGGTCGAGCCACCGAGCTCTTCCTGTCCCATCGCCTGTTCCGCTCGCTTGCCGACGGGGAGGTGATCGACCGCCGCTGGGTCGTCCTGCACTACCCGGCCTACTGGCACTACGACGTGCTGCAGGCGCTGCTGATCCTTTCGCGCCTCGGCAAGGCCGGCGATCCACGCACCGCCGATGCGCTGGAGCTGCTGGTGCGGCGCCGACGCCCTGACGGCCGCTGGCAGCCCGGCGCGTACTGGTGGCGCCCACCTGGCAGTCGGAGTTCAGGGTCGTACCCGGTCGAGGTGGTCGACTGGGGCCGGTCGGGACCCAACGAGATGCTCACGCTCAACGCCCTCCGCGTGTTGCAGGCCGCCAGTTGGTCTACACGCTGACGCGAGCAGGCTGCCGCCACCCGCCCGTAGTGTCCTGCCAGGTTGGAGCGCTCGCTATTTGTTGAGGGAGGGGCGGTAGCCGGCGAGTCGGTCGAGGATCTCCTCGGCACGCTCGTGCCAGGAAAGGTCGGGGTTGTCGTTGCAATGGCTAGAATCGTCGGGATGCCAGGACCGACCGCAGGAAGCGCCGTACCCGTGGGGAGGGCCCGCACACTCGCTGGGGTGTACCGACGCTTCGGTGAGGTCGACGCCGCCGAAGCATCGCCGCTGTACCAGCGCGTCGCCGTCGCCCTGAGTGAGTCCGAGGAGGCGCTGCGCGCCATCGAGGCGGCGCCGGCGCGCAAGCGGCACCCCACGGTGATCCTCGCCGCGCTGCACGACCTCGCCCTGGCCGGACGCGCCCCGGCGCTTGCCGCGGCCTATGCCGCTGCGGACGGCGACGCTGCCGCTGGCGCGGCGATCGACACGCTGCTGCGAATGACCGACTCGGTGGTGGCCATCGCCGTGCGCCGGCGGACGCGGACCAACCAGACCGGACGCTGCGCCGTGCTGTATCCGGCCGTTGCCGAGGCGGCGCGCCGGGTCGGCGCGAACGCGGTTGGTCTGGTCGACGTGGATTGTTCGGCTGGGCTCAACCTCAACGTCGATCGCGTTGGCATCACCTACAGCAACGGACAATCGCTGGGCGACCCGTCATCTCCGGTGCAACTGTCGTGTTCGATCGTGGGAGACCGGCCCATCCCGAGCCGGGCGATGCCCGAGGTCGTCGCCCGGGTCGGCGTCGACCTTGATCCGGTCGACGTGACCGACGTGGATGACGCCCGATGGTTGCGCGCCTGCCTGTGGCCGGATCAGCCGGAGCGGGTCGCGATGCTGGCAGCGGAGATGGCGTTGGCGGCGACGGCCCCTCCGCTGCTGCTGCAAGGTGACGCCGTCGAGGTGCTGCCCGAGGCGTTCGCGCGTGTGCCCGCGGACGCCCTGCCGGTCGTCACCACGACCTGGGCGCTTTCGCGCTTCCCGCTCGAGCGCCGCCTGCGCTTCCTGCACCGCCTCGAGGACGCGGCGGCCGGGCGGGCGGTGGCGTGGGTGTCAGCGGAGGGGGTCGGGGTCGCACCGGCGATACCGACACTTGGCGATCGCCGCGCCTCCGGCCACAGCATCATCGGCCTGGCGGTGTTGGACCGGTCGGCGCTGCACGCCGAGGCCATTGGCCGCTGCTGGTCGCAGGGCCGCTTGCTGGCGTGGCTGGCCGACTCCTAGGTGTCCTGTCAGGTTGATCCGACGGTCGCGATTCGAGCTGACCGATAGGGAGCGAGAGACGCTGGTGCGCTGGTCGCGACGGCGTTCGTCGTCGCAGGCGTTGGCGTTGCGGCCGCGGATCGTGCTGGCCTGCGCGGACGGCAGGCCGAACACCGAGATCGCCGACGAGCTCGGCTGTGACAGGGTCACGGTCGGCGGGTGGCGCCACCGGTTCGCCGGGGAGCGGCTGGAGGGCTGGTCGATCTCGCCCGATCCGAACCTGATCGAGAAGATCCGCGACCTAGTCGGCCTGTACCTGTCCCACCGGTCGCGGCCGCGGTCCACGCCGTCGACGAGAAACCGCAGATCCAAGCGCTCAACCGGTCCGCACCGATCCTGCCGATGCTGTCCACCACCCCGCAGAAGGCCACCCACGACTACGTCCGCAACGGCACCCTGGACCTGGTTGCCGCCCTGGAGGTCGCCACCGGCATGGTCATTACCGACCTGCGCAAGTCCCACGCCGCTGCGGACTTCATCGCGTTCTTGAACAAGGTCGATCGCGAGGTCACCGACGACTTCGACGTACCCGTCATCCTCGACAGCGTCTCCGCCCACAAGACCCCGGCCGTGCGCGAGTGGCTACTGCGCCACTCCCGGTTCCACTTCCACTTCACCCCACCTACGGGTCGTGGATGAACCTCGTCGAGCGATGGTTCTCAGCCCTGACCACCAAGAAGCTCCACCGCTCCACGCACCGCAGCGTCCAAGCGCTTGCCCAGGACATCCGCGACTGGGTCGAGACCTGGAACGACAACCTCCGACCCTTCACCTGGCACAAGAGCGCCGGAGGAGGATCCTCGACCGACTCGCCGGCTACTGCCGCTCCGTCAACAAATAGTGAGCGCTCCACCTGACAGGGCATTAGCAGACCTGTATCAACCATTGGGGTATCGATTGACATCATCAGCAGTATAGTCCTAATAACCCTTTACATCCGAGATGCCCGTTCCAGGCGACAAATTCCCGGCCGTGCCCTCCAATAGGTGCTTCTCCAGATACTGATGCTTCTACGAATGCGATAACCACCAACAGCGAGGTCGCCTCAGAGGCGTCGGCTGGCCTTCGCCTTCAACCTGCCCGCGAGCCGTCTCGCCATCCCCCGTGCTCGACCGGAGCCGACCCAATGCCACCTCGGCAGGCGAACCCCACGTTGCCGATGGTCGGAACGTCGCCGGCGAGCAGTGAGGGTCGATCAAGGCGCCCGGGTCGGCGGCGTGCGCGGCCCGGCGACCGAGACCACCCGACGACGGTTCCGCGTCGCGCGAGACTCAGACGCGAGCCGTCGCCCGGCTCTGCTGGTCGCTGGGCTCGCCGTCCACCCTCGGCGCGCGATCATCATTATCGGCAGCGTCCGCTCCTGCGCCGCTCGGGCTTGAAACGGAGGGAGGCTGCTGGTCCGCCGGCCCGGGGGCGCCTGGCCGTGGACCGATGCCGGTACCCCTCGAGGCTGTGGTGTCATCCCGGTCGAGACCGATGGCGTCACAGATCCGCTGCAGATCGTCGAGGGTGGCGAACTCGATCAGCACCTTCCCCTTCCGCTTCCCGAGCTGGACCCGCACCCGCGTCTCCAGTCGGTCGGAGAGCCGCTCGGCCAGGCCGGCCATGCCCGGTGCCTGCATCAGGGGACGTGGGCGGACCCGCCGCTCGCCGGCCTCCAGGACGGGCTCTCCGAGTCGGGCGCGGCGCACGAGTTCCTCGGTCATGCGGACGGTGAGGCCTTCGGCCACGATCCGGTCGGCCAGGCGCTCCTGCTGCTCGGCGCTCTTGAGTGACAGGATCGCGTTCGCGTGACCGGCGACCAGCGTGCCGGCGGCGATCCGGCGCTGCACGCTCCCCGGGAGGCGCAGCAGCCGGATGGTGTTGGTAATGGTTGGTCGGCTGCGACCGAGGCGGGTGGCCAGCTCCTCGTGCGTGACGTCGAAGTCCGTGAGCAACTGCTCGTACGCGGCCGCCTCCTCGAGGGGGTTCAGGTCGTCGCGGTGGATGTTCTCGAGCAGCGCGTCCCGGAGCAGGTAGTCGTCCTCGGTCGTCCGGACGATGGCGGGAATGCGATCGAGTCCGGCAGCCCCGGCGGCCCGGACACGCCGTTCCCCCATGACGAGCTGCCACCGGTCACCGTGCGGTCGGACCACGATCGGCTGGAGCACGCCGACTGCCTGGATGCTTGCGCCCAGCTCGGCCAGCGACTCCTCGTCAAAGGCCTCTCGCGGCTGTCGTGGGTTGCGGTCGATCGCGTCAAGGGGAAGCTCCCGGAACGTTGGAGCCCCTGGCTGGAGCCGGTCGGCATCGGCTGCCGGCGACGGCCCCGTCGCGGCCTCGCTACCTGCCGGCGTCCGTTCATCGTCAGCCGTGCCGCTCGGGGGGATGAGTGCTTCAAGTCCACGGCCAAGACCGCCACGGCGTCGCATCAGGTGGCTCCTTCTGCAGTTGGCGCGAGTAATCCATTTCGCTCCGCGAGCTCGAACGCAAGATCACGGTAGGCGATGCCACCGCGCGAGAGCGGATCGTAGAGGGCGATCGGCAGACCATACCCAGGCGCCTCGGAGAGCCGGACGCTGCGCGGCACGACGGTCTGGTACACGAGATCGGAGAAGTGCCTGCGGACCTCCTCAACCACCTGCTCGGCCAACCTTGTACGGCCGTCGTACATGGTGAGCACGATGCCGCCGATCCGGAGCTCTTGGTTGAGGTTGGAGCGGACCAACTCGACGTTGCGAAGGAGCTGACCGAGCCCTTCCAGGGCGTAGTACTCGCACTGGATTGGGATGAGCAGTTCGTCGGCGGCCGTCAAGGCATTGACGGTCAGGAGGCCAAGCGAGGGAGGGCAATCGACCAGCACCGTGTCGTAGTGGTGGTGAATGGCGTCCAGCGCCCGGCGCAGCCGGCTCTCTCGCGACATCGCGCTGACCAACTCCACCTCTGCCCCGGCGAGGTCGATGGTGCTCGGCAGGACGTGAAGCCGCCGGATCGAGGTCGATCGGATCGCATCGGTTGCTGGTGTACTGCCGCTGAGCACGTCATAGACGGAGGGCTCGATCGCTCGGTGGTCGAGCCCGAGCCCGGTCGACGCATTCCCCTGGGGGTCGAGGTCGATGACGAGGACTCGGGCTCCAGCCAGCGCAAGATACGCGCCGAGGTTGACCGCTGTGGTGGACTTCCCAACCCCGCCCTTCTGGTTTGCTACGGCGAGAACTCGGCGAGGACCGGCTCCCGCTGTCGTCGCGATCCGGAAGTTGACCCGAGCGTTGCGAGCTGCGGTCTCGGTATCGACTCGGGGCAGATCATCCGCTGGCGGCGGATCGAGGAAGGTTTCACGTGAAACATCGTCGGTCGATCCGCCATCTGACTGTGGAAGGTTCTGCTCGGCGCCCGGAGCAACGCCTGCTTGCGTCGCGGCTCGCAGCGCGGCTTCCCGCACCGCGACAGCCGCCTCGTCCTCGGTCGCGGGTGGGCTGTCCGTGTGTTCGCTCACTCCACCGCCTCCCTCCGTTTCACGTGAAACCGAAGGGCTCGACTGTTCCTCCGTCGAGGCCGCGGACGGAGGCCCTGACTTGGTCGTCTCGCTACGGCCGGGTGCCATCTTGGCGCCCTCAAGCCCGACCGCGCCATTTTCGGCCAGATCGTCGTCGCCTGCCCGGCCTGTCCCGCTCGCAGTTGGCTGCCGACCCCGTCCCGTCGAGGTCGCGTCCTCCGTCTCGGGCTCTCGGCCTGATACTCCACGTGGGCCGAGACCCGAGAGCACGCCATCCACGCCGCCCCCAGACGGGGCCACACCACCCCCCTCAGTACCCGCACCCGGTTCTCGGGTCGTGGGTGCCGTGGTCAGACGGTTGGCCTGGCCCGACCGAGCTGTCTCCACACCGGCTCCCGCGTCCCCGACCCAGGCGACGCCCTCCGCATCCTCGTCCAACTCGCCGCCGCTGACCTCCGTCCCGGCCACCGTTCCGCGCGCCACCCCGGCTTCCCGGTGGTCGGGAGCTGCCGGCGCCTGCTCAGCGAAATCGGACTCGGCCTGCCCGGAAGTCCCTGCGCCTGTCGCCGCCTCCCCCGCTCCCCTCACTCCCCAGGCGCTCGACCTGGACCCACCCTGGTCCGCCGCGCTCGCCGGCGGCGCCCAAGCGGGCGCGGCATCTACTGAGGGTCCGGCCGGGTGGTCGGGCGGCGCCGCACCCGAGTCCGCCGCGGGTCCGTCGGCGTCCGGGTACGACCGTGACGGCTTGGCCGGGACGCCCCCACCGACGCCGCGGCGCCGATCCCATTGGCGGCCGTCAGGAGCATCGGGTCGGCCGGTCAGGTCCCTCGGCGCGGGAGCCGCACCGCTATCATGAACGGTGTCGTCGGCGGACGTGCGCTCCCCCGCGGGCGAACCCCCGGAGGCTGCGTCCCAAGGTATCTCGGACCGAGACCCGGTCGTCGGGTGCTGGTCGCTGAAGGTCCACGGCGAGGACGACCCTGGGTCGGCGGCCTGGTGCGTGAAGGCGCCACTGACACCGTCCTGGGTCGACCCGGCAGTTGCCTGTCGATCAGGTGGGGTCGCTGGCCGATCGGCGTCCGTGGCGCCCTGGCCCGACAATTGGGATGCCGAGGAGGCGGTCCGGAAGAGCTGAGGCCAGGTCGGGTCGGGCACTACCGGTTCGGGCGCCGATTCGTCGGCGTCGGGTTCCGGGCCCTGCGGGTTGGAACGCTCCTCGACCGCGGCCATCCGCCGGTCGCCCGGGGGCAAACTCATCGGCAGGGACGGCTCGGTCCACCAACTCGACCCTGCCGACTCGGGGTCGCCACCGGAAGCTCTCTCACCGCGTTCTCCGGGCTGGTGCCCCGACCAGCTCCAGGCATCGGTCTCGTCAACTCGTTGCCGGTTCCCGCCCTCCTCGGCGGGATCCTCACCACGTCCTCCCGAAGGCTCCCACTCCGCCGTCCGAGCTGCGGATCGCTGGCCGCCGGCCGGCGGGCCGCCGGCCACACCGGCCTCGGGAGGGAACTCGGTGGCAGCCGGGAGATCGGTACCCGTTCCGGCGGCGGCAGCAGAGGAGCCCGCGGCCTCGGGTCGCCCGCGAGACCAGGCCATCGATCCCTGACCACCTTGTGGGCCACCGGTAGCTGGTCGATCCCGACCCCTCGGTCCCCCCGCACCTTCGGATCCATCCCCACCTGGCGCGCTCTCGCCGTCCAGTTCCCGTTCAGCCCCGTGCCCACCTGCATCGGTTGGTGCCCACGCAACTCCGGATGCGCCCCCACGTTCGGGTGCCCACGCAGCCTTGGGCCCACCAGCGTCGGCCAAAGGCCGCGCCGCCTGGGATCCGACCCCACCCCCGGTTACCGGCGCAGCTCCGCGGCCACCAGCCTCGGGTCCGCCCCCAGCCCCGGGTCCGCCGCCATCCCCGGGTCCGCCCCCAGCCCCGGGTCCGCCCCCAGCCCCGGGTCCGCCGCCATCCCCGGGTCCGCCCCCAGCCCCGGGTCCGGGGCCATCTTCGGGTCCGGGGCCATCTTCGGGTCCACCGCCAGCCTCAGGCATCCGCACATGGCCGGGCCCGACCCGATCCCTGGGCCTCCTCACGTTCCCGGGGTCGCCACCACCTTCCGGTGACCCGGCGGGCCCGGATCCGCTCTCATCCCGAGGCACCCGCGCCCCCCAGGGTTCATCCCCGGTCCGCGATGCCCCCTCAACCCCGGACCCGCCCCTGTCCCCAGGTACCGGCGTGCCGCTGGGCGCCGCCCGACCTGTGGGTGCGCCCGAAGCCCTCGGTCCACCCTCATCGACCGGGGCTCGCGCATCCACCGCCCCGCCCCGACCTTCGTCGGATCCGGAGGGGAGGTCGCGGTCACCGCCGGAATGCCCCCCGCCGAGGTGGCGAAGCCAGGAGGTCTCGAACGACTCGGTGTTCCCGCCGCTGCCGGCGAGCCCCTGTTGCCCTGACTCCTCGGTCGTTCGACCGGCGGCTGGCACGGGCGGCGGTGAAGACGACTCGTCCCAACCGGGCCAAGCGGTGCCGGACCCGCTCCCCTGCGAAGGCCTGCCGAACCAGACAGCGGCCGCCGAAGGCACTCCGCTCGCTTCCTCACCCGCGGTGTCGGCGCCGGAGAGCCCAGGGTCGGTTGCGGTGGTGCCTGACGGGCCGGCCGCGGGACCGTCCTCGGCCCCTCCCGTACCGTGACCAGCTGGCCCGGACGCACCGGTGGCTGACCCCGGAGAGCCGATCCGTGGAGCGTCGCCGGCGACTGGAACCCCTGGACCGGCCTCAGTCGCGGGCGACAGGTCGTCGGAACCCGGCACACCGCGGAACTCCTGCTGTGAGCGCTCGCCCGGCGGCGACCCAGCCGCCTGCCACCTGGCGATGTCCGCCGGGGCATCGGCTCCCCAGATCGGATCTGGTCGAGGCCCGCCCTGCATCGGATGGGTCGCCGGATGGCGGGTCGACTCCTCGGTCGTTCGCACGGGTGATGTCTCACCGTCCTGGTCTTCGGTCGCGATCGTGCCTGGCCGGCGGTCCGGATCGAGGGTGAGATTGCTGGCCTGTTGACGGACCACGACCTCGGCCTCGGGACCGTGCCGGTCGAGTGCTTCTCCACCTGCTCGCCGACGGCGGCGCCGGAGTCCCAGCACGGTCAGAACCCTGGCGAACAGCCCGCCCATCCTTTGATCGCCTCCCTCGTCACCGATGCCTCGTGGTACCGCCCGGCAGGCTGGGCACGGTCGACGGGGAGGACCGGTGTGCGGCCATAAGCCGCCACACCCATCCAGTCGCTCTGACCCTCTGCAACCCGCAACACCACCCTGGCGGCACTCGATCGGCCGTTGCGTGGCGGGCGGCCCTACGCCGCTAACGCCCCTGGCCGAGCGGAGTTCGCGCCGGCACACCCGATCGCCGGGGGAAGCGGGGGGAGGTCGCAGCGATCTTGGTCATGATAACGACGAAGGAGACCCGGTCAATCGGCGAGCTGGGATTGTGGACACCTGGTTCGAGGCGTCCACCGAGCAACGCGCAGGCGCGGCCGGCACGTTGCAACTCCTCGGCGGTGGGCTGTCCGCGCGGGACAATCAGCAGCCCACCGATCCGGAGGAGCGGAAGACCGAGTTCCGCGACGACCGGGAGCGGGCCGAGCGCGCGGGCGGTCGCCACATCGAACCGCCCTCGCGCCGGCCCGCGACCATAGTCCTCGAGGCGTGCATGGACGAAGCTGACGTTGCCGAGGCCGAGGGCCTGGGCGGTGTCGGCCGCCCAGTCGAGCCGCCGTCGCTGGGCATCCACGAGCGTGAACGAGGTGGACGGGAAGGCGGCGGCCAGAGGGAGCCCGGGCAGCCCGACGCCGGAACCGAGGTCTGCCCACTGCTCACCCGGCTTCGGGGCACGGATGGTCGCGAGCCCCAAGGCGTCGTTGAGGTGACGCTCCCGTAGGCGCTCGCCTTCTCGGGGCCCGAGAAAGCCGCGCTCCACCGCGGCTCGGTAGTACGGCTCGAGCTCGTCCAGGATCGCCACGTCGCGATGTTTCACGTGAAACATCAAGCGGGCAGGATGATGACGCGGCGATGCGGTTCTTCCCCGAAGCTTTCGGTCCGGACGCCTTCCACAGCCGCGACGACGTCATGGACGATCTTCCGGTCGGCCGCCGGCATCGGCTGCAGCTCTTCCTCCTCGTGGCGCTCGAGCACTCGCTCGACCGCTGCCGTCACCGCCGCAACCAGATCGTCCCGTCGACGCGATCGGAACCCGTTCACGTCGACGACGAGACGGACCCGGTGCCTCGCCTGCCGCAGCACCGCGAGCCGAGTCAGCTCTTGCAGCGCCTGGAGCGTCTCACCGTCCGAACCCACCAGCACGTCCAGGTCCGACCCTTCCAGGTCGACGTGCCCGCCGTAGCCATCGATCCACGTAGTCAGGTCGCCGTCCAGATCGAGGACGTCGAGCAGGCCCTCCAGGAAGTCGCCGG
>DASQWY010000168.1:0-3848 GCA_035640005.1 Actinomycetes bacterium | reverse complement strand
GTCGGGCCCGTTCCTGGCCTGGCCGGCGACCCTGGCCGCCGGCGCGCTGCTGTCCCAGCGCGCCCTCGGCCGCCGCGCCGCCGGCCAGGCCAGGGGCGCAGCCGTGCGCGGCGCGGGCCTGACCCGGGCTTAGAGCGTATTTCCGACCTTCGACCGGTCCTTGAGCTCGGCCTGCTCGTGGGCATGATCCGCTGGCGCAGCTGCCGTGGCCGGCCGCCGCGCCGTGGCGCCTGCGCTGGCGGTAGCCTCGGGGCATGCCCACCACCCGGCTGGAGGCCTTCAGCGACGGCGTGTTCGCCATCGCCATCACCATCCTGGTGCTGGACCTGCGCGTGCCGCCGCCCGCCCTGGCCCACGACGGCAGGCTCGGCCACCTGCTGCTGGGGCTGTGGCCCAACTACGCCAGCTACGTGGTGAGCTTCCTGGTGATCGGCATCATCTGGGTCAACCACAACGCGCTGTTCCACCACGTTGGGCGGGTGGACCGGCCGCTGCTGTTCCTCAACCTGCTGCTGCTGCTGTTCGTGGTGGCGATCCCCTTCCCGACCGCGGTGCTGGCCGCCTACGTCACCGAGGGCGGCGCCAACTCCCACGCGGCGGCCGCGGCCTACAGCCTCACCATGCTGGGCATGGCGCTCAGCTTCGGCGCGGTCTGGATCTGGGCGGTCCGCGCCCGCGGGCTGCTGGCCGAGCGGGTCGACCCGGCGGCCGCGCGGGCCACGGTGGTCCGCTTCAACGCCGGCAACCTGGCGTACCTGGCGCTGGTCGGGCTCGCCTTGGTGAGCGCGCCGCTGACGCTGGTCGGCCACTTCCTGCTGGCCGTCTACTACGTGTTCAACCGGCTGCCGGATCCCTCCTAGGCCAGCCTGACGACGCCGTGTACTATGATGCTAGTACAAGCCGACGTGGAGGTGCCGTGTTCGCCTTCCGGCTGGATGCGCGCTCGGGCGTCCCGACCTACCTGCAGCTGGTCGGGCAGGTCAGGCAGGCCATCCTGCTGGGCTACCTCCAGCCGGGCGACCGGCTGCCGACCGTCCGGGAGGTCGCGGCCGAGCTGGCGATCAACCCCAACACCGTCGCCAAGGCCTACCGGGAGCTGGAGAGGGAGGGCCTGGCGGCCGCCCGTTCCGGGCAGGGGACCTTCGTCCAGGCCACGATCGCTGGGGTCGACCCCACCACCTACGCCCGGCTGCGCCAGGCCCTGCGCCGCTGGGTCCGCGAGGCCCACGCCGCGGGGCTGGACCACGAGCGGGTGGCGGCGGTGGTGGCCAGCGTGCTGGAGGAGCCCGCGGGCGGGGAGGGGGTCGCGTGACCGCGGCGCTGCGCACCGAGCGGCTGGCCAAACGCTACGCCAAGACCTGGGCGCTGCGGGACTGCACGCTGTCGCTGCCGCAGGGCCGCGTGGTGGCGCTGGTCGGCCCCAACGGTGCCGGCAAGACCACGCTGCTGCAGCTGGCCGTGGGCCTGACCAAACCGACCGGGGGGACCGTCGAGGTGTTCGGGGAGCCGGCCGACCGGGCCGGAGCCGCCCTGCGGGCCCAGGTCGGCTTCGTCGCCCAGGAGCACCCCCTCTACCGCAGCTTCACCGTCGCCGACCTGCTCCACCTGGGACGCAGCCTCAACGCCACCTGGGACCAGGCGCTGGCCGAACGGCGCCTGGCCGGGCTGGGCATCCCGCTGGCCCGCCGCGCCGGCAGGCTGTCGGGTGGCCAACAGGTCCAGGTCGCGCTGACGCTGGCGCTGGCCAAGCGGCCCCGGCTGCTGGTGTTGGACGAACCCGTGGCCAACCTGGATCCGCTGGCCCGCCGCGACTTCCTGCGCGCGCTCATGGACGCGGTCGCCGCCGAGGGCCTGACCGTGCTGCTGTCCTCCCACGTGATCGCCGAGCTGGAGCGCGTCTGCGACCACCTGATCCTGCTGCGCGACGGCCGCGTCCGGCTGGCCGCCGACATCGACGACCTGCTCGCCAGCCACCGGCTGCTGGTCGGCCCGCGCTGCACCGACGACCAGCTTGCCGCCATCCCGGGGCTGCTGCGCGCGACCAGCGGCGCGCGGCACACCAACCTGCTGATCAGGACCAACGGCGAGATGGAGCTCCACCCGCGCTGGCAGGCCCACGACGTCTCCCTCGAGGAGGTCGTGCTGGCCTACCTCGAGCAGCCCGAACCGGCTGCCGCCGAGGAGGTCGACGCCTGAGGTGCTGTGGCTCACCTGGCGCCAGCACCGGGCCGAGGTCCTCGGCGCCCTGCTGCTGCTGGCCGCGCTCGGCGCCGTGCTGGTGGTCACCGGTCTGCCCATGCACGCCGCCTACGCCGACCAGGGTGTGGCCGCCTGCGTGGCCGGCGACGGCCCGGCAGGGGACTGCGACATGCTGCTGGCGCAGTTCGCCGGGCGCTACGTCGGCCTGGGTGACCTGCTCACCCTGCTGGTCGTGCTGCCCGCCCTGGCCGGGGTGTTCATTGGCGCCCCGCTGCTCGGGCGGGAGCTGGAGCACGGCACCTGGCGGCTGGCCTGGGCGCAGGGCGTCACCCGCACCCGCTGGCTGGCCGTGAAGCTGGCGCTGCTGACCGTCGCGGTGACCGTGCTCGCGGTCGGCTTCACCGCCCTGTTCACCTGGTGGCGCGGCCCCTTGGACGGCCTCCAGGGGCGGTTCGACGGCGCCGCCTACAACTTCGAAGGCGCGGTGCCCACCGCGGCGGCGCTGTTCGCCTTCGCGTTGGGAACCCTGGCCGGCACCCTGGCGCGCCGGACGATCCCCGCGATGGCGCTGGCCTTCTTCGGCTACTGGGTCGTGTGGCTCCCGCTGGTCCTGGTCGGCCGTCCCCGCTTCCTCGCCCCGCTGGTCCGCACCTCCGACGCGGACGCGGCCACGGCGACCACGAACGCCGGGCGGGGTGCGCTGGGCGCGGGCCAGGACTGGATCCTGGACAGTGGCCTGCTCGACCGCGCGGGCCACCGGCTCAGCTTCGCCCAGGAGAGCGCGGTGCTGCGGGCGGCCCGCGACGCCGACATCAGCAAGACCGCCTACCTGCAACAGCACGGCATCCGCACCCTGGAGGTGTACCAGCCCGGGGACCGGTTCTGGACCTTCCAGCTGATCGAGGCCGGGCTGTTGGTCGCCCTCGCCGCGGTCCTGCTCGCCATCGCCGTCTGGCTGGTCCACCGACGAACCGGATAGCAGGTGTTCATCCCTTCGACCGGTGCAGCGACGTGAAGCAGATCAGCACGCAGGCAAGGTGCAGCAACGCGAGCAGGATGTCGGCGTCCCGCTCGTAGCGGACCTGGTGGCGGCCATCGCGCTCGCCGCCCACCTCGCGTCGCGGTTCCTGCCCCGAGTGGGCACCCGGCTCCTCGCCGTCGGTGGCCTGGTCCTGGTCGCGGGGGGCTCGCTCCTGCTGGTGGTGGCACCTGCCCGAGCCAGCTACCCAAGCGAACTGCTGCCGGGCTTCATCCTCATGGGCCTGGGCATCGGCCTGGTCTTCCCCGCCGCCTCGGTGACCGCGATGAGCGAGGTCCACTCGGAGCGGGCCGGGCTGGCCTCCGGGCTGATGCTGACGGCCCACGAGATCGGAGCGGCCCTCGGCGTGGCGGTGCTCTCGGCGGTCGCCGCCGCCGTGGCCGCGACCACCGTCGGCGCCGGATTCGCGGCCGGCTACCAGCGCGGCTTCATCGTCGCCGGTGCCGCGGCGGCGGCGCTCGCGGTGATCTCGATCGTGGCCGTCCCGGCGGTGCGACCGGCGCGGGGCACGTGGACCGCGATCCACTGAGCGGATGCCATTGCCGTGGCAGGCAACGTTCGCCCGTTTGGTGTGCGGGCGGAGGCGGGTGGTGCCCGGCGGGGATCGTTC
>DASQWY010000167.1:0-7180 GCA_035640005.1 Actinomycetes bacterium | reverse complement strand
GGCCCGCGTCGGCGCCGCCACCGCCGCCGTGCGGGCGCGGGTGGCGGCGCTGGAGGTCAGCCAGGCGCGGGCGGTCGACCTGCGGCGGCGGGTGGCGCTGCGGGCGGCGGCGGTCGCCGAGCGGCTGGACCGCCGCCGCCTGCTGCTGGCCACCGCCCGCGCCGACGTGCGCCACCTGCTGGCGGAGCGGCGGGCCCGCCAGGAGGCGGCCAGGCGGGCGCTGGTGGCGGCCGCCGCGGCCAGGGCGCGCGCCCTGGGGTTCGGCTCGTTCGCCGAGGTCCCCGCCCCCAACGCGACCGCGGCGGCGGCGGTGCGGGCCGCGCTCGCCCAGGTCGGCAAGGTGTACCGCTGGGGGGCGACCGGCCCGGACGCGTTCGACTGCTCCGGCCTGACCGGCTGGGCGTACGCCCACGCCGGGGTGGCGCTGCCGCGCACCTCCAGGGAGCAGTGGTCGGCCGGCCCCCACGTGGCAGTCGCCCACCTGCGCCCCGGTGACCTGGTGTTCTGGGCGGTGGACCCGGCCGACCCCGCCACCATCCACCACGTCGGCCTGTACCTGGGCCAGGGGCTGATGGTGGACGCGCCGCACACCGGCGCGCGCGTGCGCGTGGAGCCGCTGCGGCCGCGCGGCTACGCCGGCGCGACGCGCCCGACCGTCAGCTGAGGCCGCTCAGTACTTGGGCCTGGCGGTGGGGCCGCGCCAGGGGACCCCGACCGTGTGCTTCCAGCAGTTCGGGCCCGGGTTGTACTGCGACAGCGGCTCGCCGCACTCGGAGCAGGCCCGGCCGAGCGGGAAGGTCTTCTGGCCGCTCTTGGCCGACCCGGAGTGGGTCCTGGCGCCCTGCACGGCCCGTCCCTTGGAAGGCATGTGGCATCGTTCCCTCGTCGCGGAGGACGCCCGGTAGTCTAGCAGCGCCGATCAGGCCAGGCCGTTCTGCTGCAGCCAGTCCCGCGCGACCTGCTCCGGGTCCTTCTTCTCGACGTCGACCTGGGCGTTGAGCTTGGTCAGCTCCTCGGTGGTGATCTTGGCCGACAGGGCGTTCAGCGCCTGGGTCACCTTGCTGTCGGAGAGGGCGTCCTTGCGGCCGATCGGGACCAGGTTCTGCGCCGGCTCCAGCAGCTTGTCCTCCTGCAGCACCACCAGGTTGTCGGTGGCGATGCGGCCCTGGGTGGAGAACACGCGGGCGACCTGGACGCTGCCCTTCTTGAGGGCCGAGAAGGTGAGCGGCCCACCCGCGTCCAGCGGCTTGAACTCCTTGAAGGTGATGCCGTACAGCTTCTTCAGCCCGGGCAGGCCGGCCGGCCGGGTCTTCAGCTCCGGCGGGCCGCCGACGACCAGCTGGCCGGCGACCGGCTTGAGGTCGGAGATCTTCTGCAGGTGCTCCTTGTCGGCGGTGGCCCTGGTGACCGCCCAGGCGTCCTTGTCCTCGGCCGGGGTGGGGTCGAGCGCGACCAGGTTCTTGGACGCCAGCTGCTGCTGCAGCGCGGCGTTGACCTGGGCGGCGGTGGTGGCGGTGGACTTGGGGTCCAGGAACGACAGGGCCGCGCCGGTGTACTCGGGCAGCAGGTCGATGTCGCCCTTCTCCAGGGCGGGGAAGACGACCTCGCGGGCGCCCAGGTTCAGGCGGGTCTTGACGTCCACGCCGGCCTTCTTCAGCACGGCCGCGTACATCTGCGCCAGGATCAGCTGCTCGGAGAAGTTGGTCGAGCCGATGGTGATGCTGCTAGGGGTGTTCTGGTTGCCGCCACCGGAGAGGGCGTTCTTGTTGCCGCCGCAGGCGGCCAGCAGCAGCGCCAGGCTGACCGCGGCGGCCACGCCGCCGAGCCGGAACCTTCGCATGGATGCTCGTCCTTTCTTGTGTGGGCGATGGATGCCCGTTGCCTACGCTGTTTTCTGGACCTTGGCGCGGACCGCCGCGTCGGCGTTCCGCGCGGCCAGGCCCCTGGACACGACCAGGCTCTGCACGCGGCCGAGCACCAGCTCGGTCGCCAGCGACAGCAGCGCGACCAGCACGGCGCCGCCGAGCACCTGCGACAGGTCCTGCTGGGCGAGCCCGTCGATCAGGTAGCGGCCGAGGCCGCCGAGGCCGACGTAGGCGGCCAGGGTGGCGGTGGCCACCACCTGCACCGCCGAGGTGCGGATGCCGGCCATGATCAGCGGCATCGCCACCGGCACCTCGACCCGCCACAGCACCTGCAGGCCGGTCATGCCCATGCCCAGGGCCGCCTCGCGCACCTCCGGGTCGACCGAGCGCATGCCGACGTAGCTATTGGTGACGATCGGCGGGATCGCCAGCGCGGTGAGCGCGACCAGCACCGGGATCACGCTCAGGCCGACGGCGGCGAACACCAGCAGGATGATGCCGAGGGAGGGGATCGCCCTGCCCAGGTTGGAGAGCTGGATGGCGAACAGCCCTCCCCGGTTGCTGTGGCCGATGCCGATCCCGACCGGCAGGGCGATGGCAACCGCCACCGCCGTGGCCGCCAGCGAGTAGGCCAGGTGCTGCTCGAGCCGCACCGGGATGTGGACGCTGCCGGGGGTGGACCACTGGTCGGGCGCGGTCAGCCAGCGCAGCAGATCGGTGAGCACGTCCACGGGTCAGCCCCCGCGCACCCGCGCCCAGGGCGTGAGCGCGCGCTGCACGCCGACCAGCAGCAGGTCGGCGGCGACCGCCAGCGCCGCCGACAGCACCAGCCCGACCACGATCGGGGTGGCGAAGTTCAGGGTGAACCCCTCGATGAACAGCTGCCCGAGGCCGCCCCAGCCGATCAGGGCGGTCACCGTGATGAGGCCGATGGTGGTCACGGTGGCGATCCGCAGGCCGGCGACGATCACCGGCAGGGCGAGCGGCAGCTCCACGCCGAACAGCTGGCGGGCGCGGGTGTAGCCCATCGCCTCGGCCGCCTCGCGCACGTCCCGGTCGACCCCGCGCAGCCCCTCGACCATGTTGCGGACCAGGATCAGCAGCGTGTAGATGGTCAGGCCGATCAGCGGCGTCCCCAGCCGCAGCCCGGTGAAGGGGATCAGCAGGATGAACAGGGCGAGCGAGGGGATGGTGAACAGCATCCCGGTGAGCCCGAGGATCGGGCCGTACAGCCGCGGCCAGCGCATCGCGGCCAGCGCCAGCGGGAACGCCAGCAGCGAGCCGAACAGCACCGCCAGCCCGGTCAGCTCCATGTGCTGCAGCAGGGCCGCGCGGATGTCGTCGGTGTGGTCACCGATCCACGACCAGCGAACCAGCTCGTCGGCCAGCGCCGGCGCGGCTGCCGTCAACGGATCTCCTCCGACAGCAGCTCCTGGGTGATGAGCCCCTCGTAGCGGACGCCGTCGGAGACGCGCACGGCCACCCCGGTCTGGGACTCGACCATGGCGTTCAGCGCCGCCCGCAGCGAGTCGGTCGCGTGCACCTGGAGCCGGAACGGGCGCAGCTCGGCGCCGGCGACGCCGTCCTCGGCGACGTCGCGGACGAACGCCCAGCCGCGCAGCCGGCCGTCGTCGTCGACCACCACCACCCAGTCGCTGCCGAACGTCTCGGCGGCCCGCCGGGCGTCGTCGGCGTCGGCGCCAGCGTCGACCACCGGGCCGCGCGCGGCGTGGACCTCGGACACCGGGATCAGCGCCAGCCGCTTGAGGTTGCGCTCGCCACCGAGGAAGTCGGCGACGAAGTCGCTGTTCGGCTCGGCCAGCAGCTCGTCCGGCGGGGCGAACTGCTCCAGGTAGCCGCCCTGCCGGAAGATGGCGATCCGGTCGCCCATCTTGATCGCCTCGTCGATGTCGTGGGTGACGAACACGATCGTCTTCTTGACCTCCTGCTGCAGGCGCAGGAACTCGTCCTGCAGCCGCCCGCGGACGATCGGGTCGACGGCGCCGAACGGCTCGTCCATGAGCATGATCGGCGGGTCGACCGCCAGCGCCCTGGCGACCCCGACCCGCTGCCGCTGGCCGCCGGAGAGCTGGTGGGGGTAGCGGTCGACCACCTCGGCGGGCAGCCCGACCAGGTCGACCAGCTGGTCGACGCGCTGCTTGGTGCGCGGCTTGTCCCAGCCGACCAGCCCGGGCACGGTGGCGATGTTCTCGGCGATGGTGCGGTGCGGGAACAGGCCGACCTGCTGGATGACGTAGCCGATGCGGCGGCGCAGCTGCGGCGGGTCGACCTTCTGCACGTCCTGGCCGTCGACGGTGATCCGGCCGCTGGACGCCTCGATCATCCGGTTGATCATCCGCAGGGTGGTGGTCTTGCCGCAGCCCGACGGGCCGACCAGGACGGTGACCTCCCCGTCCGGGCATTCGAGGTCCAGCGCGTGCACGGCCGTCGTGCCGTCGGCGAACTGCTTGGTGACGGACTCGAAGGTGATCACGTGGAGGCCCTGGTTCGGCGACAGGGGGTCGGGTGCGAGCGTGGTCGCGTAGTGTGGCCACGTTCCCACGGGCATGTCAACGGCACGTGCAACGTCCTGATTCCCGAGGGTTGCGGCTTCCTCCCGACCGCTTCCACCTAACCACACGTCACCGACATTCGCCCGTCGCCCGCCACGCGGGTGGCGTAGCCTTGCGCCGATGACCAAGGCAGCCGAGACGTACCTGGACGCCGCCTCCACCACGCCGCTGCACCCGGACGCGCGGGCCGCGCTGCTGGCGGCGCTGGACGAGTTCGGCGACCCGGCCCGGCTGTACCGGCGGGGCCGGCGGGCGCGGCTGCTGCTGGACCGGGCGCGGGAGGGGGTCGCCGAGGTGGTCGGCGCGGCGCCCGACGAGCTGGTGTTCACCTCCGGCGGCACCGAGGCGGCCAACCTGGCGGTGCGGGGCGCCGCCGCCACCGCCGGCCGCCGCCGCCACCTGGTCGTCTCGGCGGTGGAGCACACCGCGGTGCTGGCGCCCGCCCGCGCCCTGGCCGCGGACGGCTTCCGGGTCACCGAGGTCGGCGTTGACCGGCACGGCCGGGTGGATCCGGAGGAGCTGGCCGCCGCCATCCGCGACGACACCCTGCTGGTGTGCGTGCAGCACGCCAACCACGAGGTCGGCACCGTCCAGCCGGTGGCGGAGGCCGCCGAGGCCGCCCACGAGCGCGGGGCGCTGCTGCTGGTGGACGCCTGCCAGACGGTCGCCCGGCTGGAGGTCGACTGCGAGGCGCTCGGCGCCGACCTGCTGGTCGGCAGCGGCCACAAGTGCTACGGCCCGCCCGGCACCGGCTTCCTGGTCGCCCGCCGCCCGGCCCGGCCGGCGCCGCTGCTGCTCGGCGACGACCGCGAGCGGCGCCGCCGCGCCGGCGCGGAGAACCTGCCTGGCGTGGCCGGCCTGGCGGCCGCGCTGGCGGCCCGCGCGGTGGAGGCTCCGGCGGAGAACGCCCGCCTGGCCGCCCTGGCCGCGCGGCTGCGGGCCGGCCTGGCCGCCGTCCCCGACGTGGTCGTCCACGGCCACCCGAGCCAGCGCCTCCCCCACCTGGTCGCCTTCAGCGTCCTGTACGTGGAGGGGGAGGCGCTGCTGCTGCTGCTGGACGGGGCGGGGATCGCGGTGCACTCCGGTTCCTCCTGCACCGCCGACACCCAGGAGCCGTCGCACGTGCTGGCGGCGATGGGCGCGCTCACCCACGGCTCGGTGCGGGCCTCGTTCCTGCGGGACGCCGGCGACGCCGACGTCGACCGGCTGCTGGAGGTCCTGCCCGCGGCAGTCGCCGACCTGCGCGAGATGGCCGCGCTGGACTCGCGGGCGATCGAACGGGCGGCGGAGGGTCGGTGAGCGCCACTACCGTGGTGGACTGCCTGGGCCTGTCGTGCCCGATCCCGGTGGTGCGCCTGGCCAACGCGGTCGCCGCCGCCGCCCCCGGCGACGTGGTCGAGCTGCTCGCCGACGACCCCGGCGCCCGGGTGGACGTGCCGGTCTGGTGCCGCCTGAAGGACCAGGAGTTTCTCGGCCGCCAGGACCGGGACGAGGGCGGCTGGACGTTCAGGGTGCGCCGCCGGCGCTGACTACCTCAGTGGAACGACTCCCCGCAGGCGCAGGAACCCTGCGCGTTGGGGTTGTCGATCGTGAAGCCTGACTTCTCCAGCGTGTCCAGGTAGTCGATGCTGGCGCCGCTCAGGTAGGGGGCGCTCATCCTGTCGGTGACCACGCGGACCCCGTGGACCTCGCCGCCGACGTCGCCGTCCAGGCTGCGGTCGTCGAAGAACAGCGCGTAGCGCAGGCCGGAGCAGCCGCCGGGCTCCACCGCGACCCGGAGGGCGAGGTCGTCGCGACCCTCGCGCGTGAGCAGGTCACGTACCTTGGTGGCCGCGTTCTCGGTGAGGCTGATCACCGGCGTGGCGACCTCGGTGACCTCGGACATCCGTGCTCCTTTCAAGGGTGGCCTTGCCAGCTCATGATAGGGCGACGTCGGCGAGCCGGCCACCGCTGGCCCGCAGCAGCTCCCACGGGCCGATCGGGAACACGTGCCGGGGCGTGCCGGCGGCGGCCCAGAGGGTGTCGAAGCCGGTCAGGTGGGGGTCGACCAGCACCGGCAGCTCGGTGGCGTGGCCGAACGGCGGGGTGCCGCCGATGGCGTAGCCGGTGGCCGCGCGGACCTCGTCGGCGTCGGCCTTGCGGACCGCGGCCGCGCCGGTCGCCGCGCCGAGCCGGGCCAGGTCCACCCGGTTGCCGCCGCTGGTGAGCACCAGCACCGGCCGCTGGTCGGCGACGAACACCAGCGACTTGACGATCTGGTCGACCGCGCAGCCGATCGCGGCGGCCGCGTCGGCGGCGGTGCGGGTCCCCTCCGGGAACTCGCGCACCTGCAGCTGCAGGCCGAGCTCGCGGCCGGCCCGGACCACGGCGGCCGCCGCGCGCGGCAGCCCGTCGTCGATCATCTCCACCTCCGGCTTCGGGTCGGGTTCAGGGTTCAGGGTTCAGGGTTCAGGGTAGGGTCGCCCAGGCGCGGCCGACCCGCTCGGCCAGGCGTTCCAGCAGCGGGGCGGCCTCGGCCATCGACCGCCGCGGGTCCGGTTCCAGCTCGGCCAGGGCGTGGGCCTCCTCGAAGCCGGCGGCGCGCAGCTCCCGCGCGGCGACCTCGACGACGCCGCCGAGGGCGACCACCGGCACGCCGTGGGCGGTGGCCGCCCGCGCCACGCCGAAGGGCGCCTTGCCGCGCAGGCTCTGCGCGTCGAGCTTGCCCTCGCCGGTGACCACCAGGTCGGCGCCGGCGACCGC
>DASQWY010000166.1:0-3032 GCA_035640005.1 Actinomycetes bacterium | reverse complement strand
CCGCCGCGGACGCCCGCGCGATCGCCTCCCTGGCCGCGTCGAGGGCGCCGACCAGGTCGTCGGTCAGGTCGGCGACCTGCTCGCGCACCTCGTCCCTGGCCCGCTTCGCCTTCTTCGCACGCAACCGCATCGAAGCCTCCTTGGTCGCTCGCCATCCCCTCACTACCCGTCCCGCACCCCTCGAAACGGGCCCTTGCCGTTCACACCTCCGCCGGGATCGCCGAGGGGGTCAGCTCGACCAGCACGCACTCCTTGCGCCAGCGGTCGGCGGCCTCCTCGCCGTCGCGGAGGTTCAGCCGCCGCGGCAGCAGCACCGGGACCACCCGGGCGAACAGCGGGTCGCTGGCGGGCACGACCCGCGCGCTGGCGTCCACCCGGGCCACCAGCGACTGCAGCTCCTTGGAGCGGGCGACCAGGGTGACCCGGTCGGCCTCGGCCAGCCCGGGCACGTGCTGCTCGGAGCCGCCGGTGAGCACGTACACGCGGCCGTCCAGGGTGCCGTACCAGACGGGCACGGCCCGCTCGCCGGTGCCGTTCTCGCCCGGCACCTCGACCCAGACGATCGTGCCCTTCTTGAGCGCCTCGCCGAGCACGGCGGTGCCGGACTCGTCGGCGTAGGGCGGGTCCTCGTCCAGCACCGACAGCGGCACCCGACCGACCTCGTCCCCGCCGATCAGCAGGACCAGCTCGTGGTCGTCGGCCGAGTCCAGCACCGCCCCGTGGACCTCGTCCCGGAAGGTGTCGATCTTGCTGGAGCCGCGCAGGGTGATCTGCCGCGGGGTGCTGCGCCAGGGCACGTCCCCGTTCGGGGCCAGCAGCGCCATCTCCTCCCGGTACCAGCCGCCCGCGCCGGTGTAGGAGCGCTCGACCAGGAACGGGGCCACGCGGCCCTTGCCGGCGCGGCCGACGAACACGGCCATGGCGTCCTCGGGCTGGACCACGCCGTCGGCGACGAGCTTGGCGTCGGCGACGTACACGTTGGCGAGGCGGACGTCCATCCGGCTCCTTTCGCTTCCCTCGACCCTTCGCGCTGGCGATGATCATATGGGAACCCAGCGGTCGAGCAGGGGAGCGGGCTGTGATCGGCGGGCGGAGGGAGCGGGCGGGGGTCGTCTGCGGGGTGGCGGAGGCCGAGACCCCCGAGATCCGCCGCTTCCTGGCCAGCG
The DNA here is from genome assembly GCA_035640005.1 of Actinomycetes bacterium. GTDB lineage: Bacteria > Actinomycetota > CALGFH01 > CALGFH01 > CALGFH01 > DASQWY01. The sequence continues at coordinate 1,866 of DASQWY010000166.1, read as the reverse complement.
AGTGGCCGGCGGCCGACCGGAGCATCTTCGGCGGCCGGCCCGACTGGACCAGCCGGCCGGTGGTGGTGGAGGCCCGCGCCGGCCGCGCCCTGGTCGGCGTCGCCGTCGGCGAGGCGGTCGCCGGCATGGCGCGCCTGCACGACGTGCTGGTGGCCGCCGACCGCCAGGACCGGGGGGTCGGCAGCCGGCTGGTCGAGCTGTTCTGCGCCAGGGCGGCCGAGCTCGGCGCCGCCCGCTGCTTCCTGCGCTGCCCCGACACCGGCCGCCACCGCCGCTTCTACGAGCGGCTCGGCTTCGTCCAGGTCGCCCGCCTCCCTCGCTACTACCACCATCACGACTTCCTCGAGTACCTGCGCGAGCCCCTCCCCAACTCTTCCTGAGGGCGTTGCCGCGGGTCGCGTCCCGGGCCTGCTCCGCTGGCCCTTTGCCGCGCGGGTCGCCCCTCTCCTGCCCTTTGCCGCGCAGGTGGAGGTCCTTTGCCGCGTGGGTCGCGCTTTGCCTCCTGGGGTGCCCCCATAGGCCCCAAGCAGGTCAGGATCCGATCACTGGCGCGGCAAAGCTCCACCTGCGCGGCAAAGCACCCCCACCCGACCTGCAAAGCACCACCACCCACGCGGCAAAGGACCTCCACCCACGCGGCAATGCCCTCAGGAGTTGGCGGGGCGCCACTGTCCGTGCGAGGAGGACCCGGCATGGATCAGCATCGCCGGCGCAGTCAATACGCCGCCTCCCTTGTGACTCCGATCGGTAGCTGGCCCTTCCGAGCGGTAGTTGGCCTCGACTGCTGACCTGCCTTGTGACGGATTGCGTCAGGTGGCGAGGGTGGCGCGCGAGATTTCGCGGGATCCGGATGACCGGTGCGGGCCCGGGTCACCGGGCGGGCGAAGCCACAGCGACACCTGGACCGGCTGCATGGTCTGGTCGACCACGGCCAGCAGCTCGGCGGTCAGCGCATCCAGGTCGACCTGCTGGCGCAGCCGGGCCGAGAACGACTCGATGGTGCGGGCGGCATCGTAGCGGCGGCGGTCGAAGCGCCGATCCACCAGCTCCTGGACGCGGCGCCGCGCCGGCTGGAACGCCGCGGCCAGCGTCAAGGTCGCCGCGGCCACCACCAGGCTGCGGTCACGGCCAACCAATTGACCAAGACCCAGAACCACACCGGCATACACCCCACCCAGCAGAACAGTGAGCAGCCCGTAGCTGACCGTGCGGCTGATGATGCGGTCCAGGTCATACAGGCGATAGCGCAGGATCGCCGCGCCGATCGCCAGCGGAAGGACCGTCGCGCACAGGCCGACCGCCCACTCGAACACGACCAAGCTTCCCGTTCCCAAGTCGACCGGGACCGTCAGGGCCGCCAGCGCCGCCATGGCCGCGGCCAGCGCCACCCAGCGCAGTTGCTGGCGCTCGGTGCCGCTGGAGCGGCGGAAGCGGACCACCAGGGACCCAGCGGCGGCCAGGACCGCGGCGACGGTGACTCCCAGGGCGGCCTGGTTGGCGGTCATCGGGGCGTCGCCCAGGGCATGGACGGCGAGCGGGTTGTCGACCGACTGGTACTGGGGGTCCAGCGGTCTGGGCGTGAGTGTCACCCCCAGCAGGAAGACGACCGGCGCGGCCGCCGCCAGCCTGGCCCACCAGCGCCAGCGCGGCGAGGGCGAGGGCAGCGACCCGGTGGGCGTCAGCAGCAGCACGAAGCCCACGCAGGTCAGCATGGCGGCAAGGGTGGCCTCGGTGTACACCGCCGCGTAGCGGGCGCCCGGCAGCGCTCCGGGCCGGGCCAGCAGCCCGTAGCGGGCATACCCGTCACCGACGAAGGACGCCGTCACGGTCAGCCCCAGGGCCAGCAGCAGCCAGCCCACCGGGTGG
>DASQWY010000165.1:0-4043 GCA_035640005.1 Actinomycetes bacterium | reverse complement strand
TGCCGCCACGTAAGGTGGCGGTTGGCCACGAAATTCACCTGGAGCGTCGCCACCGCTTGCAGGGCGTTGGCCACGCCGGCGGCGCAGCCCACGTCGATGAGCAGCTTGAGCAGCTCGTGGCCCAGCAGCGCGACGGAACCGCCGACCACCGCGAACAGCCACGTCTCCCGACACCAAAGGTTGGAGAGGAGCCTGGCTACCAGAATGGCCTCCTACGCCTAGACCGCCGATGGGACGATCACCGTGTTCGTCTACGGTGACGGCCTGTGGACTGGCCTACAGGCAGGGTCTAGGCGCTGGCAGGCTCGGAGGGTGAAGCCGTCCTACGCCGGACTATCCGGCGCGCCGAGCCGTTAACGTCATGCCGGGACGCCGGCGAGGTCATGGCAGGTAGCGGGCGGCGTTAGGGTGGTCGCCCGCCAGCGGCTCGCCGCGCGCCGAGGGTGACCAAGGCGGGCGGCGGGCCGCGCCCGCGCCGTGCCGGACCGGTCTGCCGCTGGCGAGCAGGGCGGGAACTGACGCCGTCTGAGTTCGAGCAGGACGTTTGGGCGCCGCGTTCGCGTCATACAGCGTTCCGCAACGGGTCCCTACTCGGTGGAGCTACCGTCCGATACCCCTGCCGGTCCTGAGCAACGACGTCCTCGGCCCGGCATCCGTCCGCTGCCCTCCGACGTTACTCGATCAAGGTGGTGTGCCGGTTGAAGGATGTTGACGTCCCGGAGCTCGACCCCCGACGGTTCGAAGGCGTGCTCGGGCGCGACGAGTGCCGCCGCTTCGTGCGCCGGCTCGAACAGGCGGCCGATCGGTTCGGTGGCCGGCGGCTGTGGCACGTGAACTCGACCGAGCAGGGCGGTGGCGTCGCCGAGATGCTGCACTTCCTGCTCGGCTACCTGTCCGGCGTCGGCATCGACACCCGCTGGGCGGTGCTGGAGGGAAACGAGGACTTCTTCACGGTCACCAAGCGCATCCACCACCTGCTCCACGGCCGGCCCGGAGACGGACACGGCTTGGACCCGACCGCACGGGTCGTCTATGAGCAGACGGTGAAGGAGGCGCTCGCAGAGCTGCAGCGGCGGGTAGGTCCTGACGATGTCGTCTTCCTCCACGACCCGCAGACCGCGGGGCTCGCTCCTGAGCTGAAGCGGCTGGGAACGACGGTCGTCTGGAGCTGCCACGTCGGCATCGACCAGCCCAACGACCTGGCCAGAACCGCATGGGACTTCCTGCGGCCGGACGTGCTGGCGGCCGACGCCTACGTGTTCTCCCGCCGCGCCTACTGCTGGGAAGGGCTGCCCAGCGAGCGGCTGGCCCTCATCCCGCCCTGTATCGACGCCTTCGCGCCCAAGAACCAGCCGTTGGAGCCACCGCAGGTCGCCGCCATCCTGCAGACGGCGGGGATCCTCGACGCTCGGGAGGGGGATCGCGAAGCGCCGGCGTTCCGCCACCTGGACGGCAGCCTGGGCCGGGTGGTGCGCCGCGCAGAGATGATCCAGGACCAGCCCATCCCGCCGGGCGTCCCGATCGTGCTCCAGGTGTCCCGTTGGGACCCGCTCAAGGACCCCTTGGGCGTCCTGGAGGGGTTCGCCCGCCACCTCCCCGAGCAGCTGGGGGCCCACCTGGTCCTGGCCGGTCCGGCGGTCGGGTCGGTGAGCGACGACCCCGAGGGCGAGCAGGTCCTCCAGCAGGTGCGCCGGGCCGCGGCGGCAATTCCGCAGCAGGCTCGCGACCGGCTGCACCTGGCCTGCCTGCCGATGGACGACCTGGAGGAGAACGGGGCCATGGTGAACGCCCTGCAGCGGCGGGCCGACGTGATCGTCCAGAAGAGCCTGGCCGAGGGGTTCGGCCTGACCGTGGCGGAGGCGATGTGGAAGCACCGCCCGGTGGTGGCGAGCAGGGTTGGCGGCATCCAGGACCAGATCACCCACGGCAGCAGCGGGCTGCTGCTGGACGACCCGGGCGACCTGGCCTCCTTCGGCAGCATGGCCGCGATCCTGCTGGAGGATCGCGACGCGGCCGTACGGCTGGGCGAGGAGGCCCACCGCCGCGTGCGCCAGGACTACCTCGCGCCCCACCGGCTGACCCGGGAGCTGGACCTGATCGAACGGCTGGCGGGCTGACCGCCTCGTCAGGCAGGGGGTGGCGGATGGGCACAGGGCAGGTCGCGGTCCGGCGGAACGTGTGGTCGCTGGACCCCACCGAGGCGTTCGCCAGCCAGGTCACCCTCAACTACGCCAGGGCCGTCGCGGTCATGCAGCAACGAGCCCCAAACGATCCGACCAGCTGGACCTACCAGGCCAACGTCCATGGCACCTACGACCAGGTGCCGCCCGGTGCCGCCTGGAACCAGTGCCAGCACGGCACCTGGTTCTTCCTGCCCTGGCACCGCATGTACCTGTACTTCTTCGAGCAGGTCGTGCGCGAGGCGATCGCGGAGGCCGGCGCCGACCCGACGGGCTGGGCCCTGCCGTACTGGAACTACGGCGACGGGCCGCAGCCGCCGGTCAACACCTTACCGCTGGCGTTTCGCGCTCCCAGCCTGCCCAACGGCGCGGCCAACCCGCTGTACCTGCCGTACCCGCTGCGCAATGACGGCACCGACCCACGGGTGCCGCTGGCGGCGGGGATCAACGACGGCGGGCAGCTGCCAGCGTTCTACCTGGACTACCGGCAGGCGTTCGCGTATCCCAACTACGCCTACCCACCGGCACCCGACCCCGGGTTCGGGGGGCCGCAGACCGGCGTCTCCCACAGCGGCGCCACCCACGGCGCGCTGGAGCAGCAGCCCCACGACGTGCTGCACGTGCTGGTAGGCGGGGTGCCGACCGGGCAGTGCCAGAGCGGCTGGATGAGCGACCCCGACTGCGCGGCCCACGACCCGATCTTTTGGTTGCACCACGCCAACATCGACCGGCTCTGGAAGCGCTGGCTGGACGTGGCTGGTCACGCCGACCCGGCCCAGGCTGCCTGGCTGGATCGGTCCTTCCGGTTCTACGATCCCGCCCGCCGGGAGGTCCGGGCGATGACCGCACGCGAGGTCTTGGACACGGTGGAGCAGTTGGGCTACGGCTACGACGACGATCCGCCCCCGGCGGCCCGGCCGATCCGCAGGGCCGCGCCGCCGGAGCGCGTGCTGGCCGGGTCGGCGAGCGGGCGCAGGCTGCTGGGGTCGGCCGGGCCGCTGGCGGTGGCTGGCCGTCCGGTGCGCGCAGCTGGCGAGCTGGTCGGTGAGGCAGCCGAGGCAGCGGCCGCGGCCGGCGCCGCCGAGGCGGATGCCCCGCACCTGAACCTGAACCTGGAGGGCGTCGACCGTGACCCCGACTCGGCGCTGCTGTTGGACGTGTACCTGAACCTCCCAGCACAGGCGGCACCCGATCCCCGCTCGCCGCACTACGTCGGCGCCTTCGCCTTCTTCGGCCACACGGCCCATGGCCACCCACCGGCCGAAGAAGAGGAAGAGGCGGCGGGTCAGCCGGCGCTCGCGGCCCACCAGCACCGCGGGAACACCTTCACCTTCGACATCACCGGGCTCGTCGACCAGCAGCGGACCCGTCACCTCTGGTCCGATACCGGCTTTGCGGTCACGGTGGTCCCCGGCGGGCAGCAGGGACCGCAGGGCACTGCTTCGGTCGCCGCCGCTGCGGAGGCCGAGGCGCCGCAGATGGGCGAAGTCCGCATCTCCCGGGTAACGATCACCGCCGAATGACGGGTTGCGGGCAGCCAGGCACGGCGCACAGCAAGCCACCCAGGCCCAGCAGCGAAGCCGCCAAGACGAGCGTGCAAGGGCGCCTGCTCGCGGCCAGCTCGCCGCCAATCGCAAGGGAAACGTAGGAAACGTCAGGTGGCTCAGCGCATCGGCGCGGCTGTGCTGGGCACGTGCTCTTCCAAGAGCCACGACATGCCTGGTTTGGGCCTCCCTCGTTTCCCGGGCCATAGAATGCTGGTGAGCAGCACTGGCAGCCGGCTAGCGTAGAGCACATTACCTGGCGCCCGACGGTCGCGAGCGACGTGCAGAAACCCGGGTCCGCACAGCGGTGAGTGCAAGA
>DASQWY010000164.1:0-8875 GCA_035640005.1 Actinomycetes bacterium | reverse complement strand
CCGAGCACGACCGCCGCCACCGCCGCCAGCGGCACCTGCTCGAAGCCGGGCGCGGCCAGGCGGGCGAAGGCGGCGGCGGGCACCAGCTTGATCGGCGTGGCCACGACCAGGGTCGGCAGGCGGGCGGCCAGCTCGCCGGTGCCTTCGGCGTTCAGCAGCGCCCGCGGCCCGATCGCGTCGGCCCCGACCACCGCCACCGCCATGCCCGCCGGGGTCGGCCCGAGCCGCCCGAGGACCGCGTCGACCAGCGAGCTGTGCGAGACGGTGGCGACCGGCCCGGCCCGCGCCCGCAGCCAGGCGACGGCCGCGGCCACCGCGGCCTGCATGTCGGCGTCCAGTCGCTGGCGCAGCCCCGCCAGCGCCGGGCCCGGCCGCTCGCCGCGGGCGGCCCTGGCCACGTGCCACAGCGGCGCCATCGCCGGCTGCCCCGCCAGCAGCACGGCGACCGCCGCCTCCAGCCGCTGCCGGTCGCCGGCGACCTCCAGCAGCCCGTCCAGGGCGCGCCGGGCCACCTCGGTGGCGCCGCCGCGGCGGTCCTGGGCGGCGGCCAGGACCGCCGGCGGCAGTGCTTGTTCGTCCATCCGCGATAGGCTACGCGCCGCCCACCCCCGGGGCGCCCCCCGCACGCTGGAGTCACCATGAGCAGACGGGCCATCGTCGTCCTGTCGTTGCTGGCCGTGCTGGCGATGGCCGCCGGCGTGGCCGCCGGCATCGTGTTCGCCCATCGCGGGGCCAAGCCGGTCGCCGCCGAGCAGCCGGTCACCCCGCCGGCCGCGACCGTGCCCGACAGCACCGCGCCGGCCACCTCGACCAGCACCACCACCGGCCCGTCGACCAGCAGCTCGACCCCTGCCGCCCTCACCCTGCGGGCGCGGGTCGCCCAGCGCCTGGAGGACGGCCTGCTGGTCCGCTGGGACGCCTCCGAGCCGGTCGACGCGGTCCTCAGCTGGGGGTTCGGCACGCCCGCCGGGCACCAGCTGCAGCTTCCGGGCGGCGCCGACCACGGCACCGCCAAGCTGTCCCTGCCGAAGACGACCCAGTCGGTCACCTACCAGGTCGTCGGCAGGACCGCCGACGGCCGCAGCGCCGGCAGCGCGCCCGCCAGCGGGCGCCGCCTGGTCCGCCGGGTCACCCTGCGGGTGGCGTCGCTGACCCTCGACATCACCGGCGGCACCGGCGGGGTCTCCACCAGCTTCCTCGGCACCACCTACACCTTCGGCCCCGGCCTGGCCGGGCCGACCGCCGCGGCCCAGCCGTACGCCTTCCCGGCCAAGCCGCTCACCATCGGCACCGACAGCGCCCCGCTGGCCCTGCAGTTCTTCCACAAGCCGCCGTCCAGCCCGCTGCGGACCGGCCAGACCTCGGTCGGCGTCGACTTCCCCGAACCCGGCCGGACGATCACCCTGCGCCGGGACGCCAGCGCGGTCGGGGTGACCGCCCACCTCCAGCTCAGGGTGACGGTCACCATCTCCTGACTCCTGGGTCGGCCGCGGGAACCGGCCCCTACAATCGGGGCAGGCCGATGCCAGGAGGACAACGATGCCCACGAACGACGCCGACCGCCTGGAGCAGCTCCGCCGGCGGTGGCGGGAGCAGTACGCCGCCGGCGGCGAGCGCGACGCCGACTTCACCACCCTGTCGGGGGAGGAGGTCGCCCCGCTCTACAGCCCGCTGGACGACCCCGGCCGGGATGTGGCCGGCCGCGTCGGCTTCCCCGGGCAGTTCCCGTTCACCCGCGGCGTCTACCCGTCGATGTACCGGGGCCGGCCCTGGACGATCCGCCAGTTCTCCGGCTTCGGCAACGCCCGCGAGACCAACGAGCGCTACAAGTACCTGATCGGCCAGGGCGGCGGCGGCCTGTCGGTCGCCTTCGACATGCCGACGCTGATGGGCCGCGACTCCGACGACCCGCGCTCGCTCGGCGAGGTCGGCCACTGCGGCGTGGCGATCGACTCGGTCGCCGACATGGAGCTGCTGTTCGACGAGCTGCCGCTGGAGCAGCTCACCACCTCGATGACGATCTCCGGCCCGGCGCCGATGCTGTTCGCCATGTACCTGGTGGCCGCCGAACGGCAGGGCGCCACCATCTCCAGGCTGGACGGCACCCTGCAGACCGACATCCTCAAGGAGTACATCGCCCAGAAGGAGTGGCTGTTCCCGCCCGAGCCGCACCTGCGCCTGATCGGCGACCTGATGGCGTTCTGCGCCGAGGAGGTGCCCAAGTACCACCCGATCTCGGTGTCGGGCTACCACATCCGCGAGGCCGGCGCGACCGCCGCCCAGGAGCTGGCCTTCACCCTGGCCGACGGCTTCGCCTACGTGGAGCTGGGCCGGCGGCGCGGGCTGGACGTGGACGTGTTCGGCCCGCAGCTGTCGTTCTTCTTCGACGCCCACGTGGACTTCTTCGAGGAGATCGGCAAGTTCCGCGCCGCCCGCCGGATCTGGGCGCGCTGGCTGCGCGACCGCTACGGCGCCGGCGAGGCCGCCCAGCGGCTGCGCTTCCACACCCAGACCGCCGGGGTCTCCCTCACCGCCCAGCAGCCCGACAACAACGTGGTGCGGACCGCGCTGGAGGCGCTGGCGGCGGTGCTCGGCGGCACCCAGTCGCTGCACACCAACGCGCTGGACGAGGTGTTCGCCCTGCCCACCGAGCGGGCGGCCGCGATCGCGCTGCGCACCCAGCAGGTGATCGCCGAGGAGACCGGGGTGGCCAGCGTGATCGACCCGCTCGGCGGCTCCTGGTACGTCGAGCACCTGACCGACCTGATCGAGGGCCGCGCCGAGGAGATCTTCGAGCGCATCGACCGCTTCGGCGACGGCTCGATGCTCGACGGCGTGCTGGCCGGCATCGAGCGCGGCTGGTTCCAGCAGCAGATGGCCGACGCCGCCTTCCGCTACCAGCAGCAGCTGGAGAAGGGCGAGAAGGTGATCGTCGGGGTCAACAAGCACGTCACCCAGGACGAGGCGCCGCTGGAGATCCTGCGCATCTCGGCCGAGGTCGAGCGCCAGCAGACCGCCGCGCTGGCCAGCCGCCGGGCAGCCCGCGACCAGCGCAGGGTCGACGCCGCGCTGGACGCCCTCGGCCGGGCGGCCGGGGGCGAGGAGAACCTGATCCCGCGCCTGGTGGACGCCGCCCGGGAGGAGGCCACCGTCGGCGAGATGGCCGCCGCCCTCAAGCGGGTCTGGGGGGAGTACACGGAACCGCCGCGGTTCTGAGCCGGGCGGCGCCGCGATCAGGTATGGACGACGCTGTTGACGCCGCCGATGCCGTTGGGCGCGAACTCGTGGGCGCTGTCGTCGTCGTACCAGCGGTCGCCCTCGGCCAGGTAGCGGAAGGCGAACCGGTGCCCGGAGGGCAGCGTCACGGCCGCGCTGCGCGTGCCGTTGCTGCGGGGCCGCAGCGGGTGGGCCGCCGGGTTCCAGCCGTTGAAGTCGCCGACCACCGAGACCCGGCCGTCGACCGCGTCCGCGGGAAGGATGAAGCTGACCTTCACCTGGTCGCTGCCCTTGATCGCCTGCTTCTTGATCACTGCCACGCTCCTCGTGAGATCGTCTGGCGCCGACGTGCCGCGACCGAGCCGCATCGACGCGCCCATCCGGACAGTCGGGCAGACCCGGTCGCTACCAGTAAAGCAGATCGGTCCGACGGCGGGAGTGCTTGAGCATGGCGATCCTGGTCACCGGCGCCGGCGGCCTGGTGGGGCGGGCCGCCGTGGCCGCCTTGCTGGAACAGGGGGTCGAGCACGTGCGGGCGGTCGTCCGCGACCAGGCGCAGGCGGGCGAGCTGCGCCGGCTGGGGGCGAAGGTCGCGGTCATGGAGGCCCGCGACCCCGACGCGCTGGAGGCGGCCATGGACGGCGTGTTCACCGCCTGCTCGCTGACCGGCGGCCCCCGCGGCCGCCCCGGCGAGGACCCCGCCGCGGCGGTCGTCGAGCCGGCCCGGGTGTTCCTGGCCGCCGCCGAGGCGACCGGCGTGCGCCGGGTGGTGGTGCTGTCGCCGGCGGCGACCTCGCCGGCGGTCGGCCGCTACCTCGCAGCCAAGGCCGAGGTCGAGGCGCGGGTGCGGGCCAGCGGCCTGGAGCACGCGATCCTGCGCTGCACGCACGTGCTCGGCGCGGGCGCCCGGCTGGTCGCGCACCTGCGGGCCGGCGACCCGGTGCCGGTGCCGGGCAGCGGCCGCCAGCGGGTCGCGCCGGTGTGGGTCGGGGACGTGGCCAGGGCGGTCGCGCTCGCCGACGACGCCGTCGAGCTGCGCGCCACCTGGTCGGTCGCCGGCCCCACCGAGACCAGCCTTGACGAGCTGGTCGACGCCGTGCGGGGCGCGCCCGCCGCCAAGCGGCACACCGGCACGGCCGCGGCCGACGGGCTGTCGGCGGCCGAGGTCGAGGTGCTGGCCGCCGACTCGCTGCCGGACCCCGCCCTCGACCGGCCCCCCGGCCTGGTCCCGATCCCCCTGTCCGAGACCCTGCGCCGGCTGTAGCCGCGGCGGCCGGTACAATCCGCGCACCGAGCGCCGCGCGACTGGAGGACCGCCGTGGGTGAGTTCGTACGCCTGGACCTCGACCACTCCGCCCGCGTCCTCACGATCCGGCTCGACCGTCCCCCGGTGAACGCGCTCAACGCGCAGGTCCAGGACGAGCTGCGCGAAGCGGCCGCCCAGGCCTCCGCCGACGAGCGGGTCGGCGCCGTGGTGCTGTGGGGCGGGGAGCGGGTGTTCGCCGCCGGCGCGGACATCAAGGAGATGCAGGGGCAGTCGTTCGCCGCGGTCTCGGCCAGGGCCGGCGACCTGCAGGCCGCCTTCACCGCCATCGCGCGCATCCCGAAGGTGGTGATCGCCGCGGTCAACGGCTACGCGCTCGGCGGCGGCTGCGAGCTGGCCCTGACCGCCGACTTCCGCTTCGCCGCCGAGGACGCCAGGCTCGGCCAGCCGGAGATCCTGCTCGGCATCATCCCCGGCGCCGGCGGCACCCAGCGGCTGCCCCGGCTGGTCGGGCCGGCGCGGGCCAAGGCGATGATCTACTCGGGCCGCCCCCACGGCGCGGCGGAGTGCCTGGCCATGGGCCTGGTCGACGAGGTCCACCCGGCCGCCGAGGTGTACGCCAAGGCGGTCGAGGCGGCCGCCCGCTACGCCAAGGGCCCCGGTGTGGCGCTGCGCGCCGCCAAGCAGGCGATCGACGGCGGCCTGGACGGCGGCATCGACGCCGGGCTGCTGCTGGAGCGCCACGCCTTCCAGTCGCTGTTCGCCACCGAGGACGCCGCCGAGGGCATGGCCTCGTTCGTCGCCAACGGCCCGGGCAAGGCCAGCTTCAGGAGCCGCTGAGCCGCAGTTGCGCGGCGGCGCGGTCGGGGTCGACCACGTTGATGATCACGCCGCTGCCCAGCTCGAAGCCGCCGCAGGTGGTCAGGCGGGGCAGCAGGTGCAGGTGCCAGTGGTAGTCCCGCACCCCGGGCGGGGCCGAGTGCAGCACCAGGTTGTAGGGGGCGCGCGGCCCGACCGCCCCGGCCAGCCGCCGCAGCAGGCCGCGCAGCAGCGGCGCGGCGGCTCCATGCCCATTCCCGTCCCCGTCCTCGAAGCGGGGCTGGTGCGCCTCGGGCAGCAGCAGCAGCTCGAACGGGGCGGCGGACGCCCAGGGGCAGAGGGCCACCAGGCCGCCGGCCCGCTCGACCACCCGCGGCCCGCCCGCCTCGGCGGCCAGCAGGCCGCAGGCCGCGCAGGCGGCCCCGCCCAGCCGCTCGACCTCGGCCTGCACCCGTTCGGGCCGGGCCACCGGGGCCAGCAGCTGGCTGTGCGGGTGCTCCAGGGAGGCGCCGGCCGTCCGCCCCTGGTTGACGATCAGCAGCGCCGCCCCGAGCGGCGCGGCGCGGTGGGCGGCCAGGCGGGCGCGCCAGGCGGCCAGCACCCGGGCGACGGCCGCGTCGGGCAGCTCGGCGAGGGTGGCGGCGTGGTCGGGGTCGTGGATGACGACCTCGTGGACCCCGGCGGTGGGGACCGCGTGGAACAGGCCGTCCCGACCCTGATGCTCCGGGGCACCCGTGCCGGGTTCCCCGGACCCCCTGTTCTCCGGGGCACCCGTGCCGGGTTCCCCGGACCCCTCCAGCCCGGTGGGCCGCGCCGGGCCCGCGAACGCCGGGAACTTGTTGGGCACCACCCGCACGCGCCAGCCGGGCCGGTCGGGGACGCTGCCCGGCTCCCGGTCGGCCCACAGCTCCGGCGGGGTCATGTGCTCGTTGCCGGGGCAGAACGGGCAGCCGAGGGGCCCGCGGGCAGGGCCGGTGTCGCGCAGGAACGCCTCGGGCCGGGCCGCCCGCCCGGTGGTGATCGCCACCCAGGAGCCGGTGAGCGGGTCCTGGCGCAGCTCGCCGGGGGCGCCGGGCAGCGCCGGGGGCGGCAGGGGCGGACCGGGGCGGTTCATGACCGGGGAGCCTACCCGGCCGGGCGGCCTTCAGCGGGTCGTGAACGACCAGACGCGGGTGCGGAAGCGGTGCCACTGCCCGCCGGCGGTGGCCTGCACGTAGCCGGAGATCCGCACGCGGTAGCGGGTGTGCGGCTGCAGCGGCCGGGCGGCGGCCAGCATGGCGGCGTTGTCGGGCAGGTGGCCGTCCAGCGAGCCGCTGGCGCTGCTGGTGCGGTGGCGCACCGCCCGGTGGACGGCGACCGGCGTGTGGTTGGGACCCTTCGACATGGCCATGCGCCCGACCTTGAGCGCGTGCCAGCCGTCCGCCTGGAGGCTGACGACGTAGCCGACCACGCCGGCGGCCGTCGCGAACGGCGACGGCAGCTCCTGCCGGCGGCCGAAGGACAGCGGCACGCCCGTCTGGCCGGGGGCCGGGTAGCGGGTCAGCCGGTGGACGCGGGTGCCCCAGGTGGAGGCCATCTCCAGCACCTCGGCGCCGCGCACGCGGCCGCCGTAGCTGCGGGTGGCCGAGCCGCAGCCGACCGCGCGGTTGTTCGCGTCCAGCAGCGGCAGGCGGTGGTAGGGCGCGTCCACCCAGCCCTGCACGCCCGGCAGCGCGCCGTCGGTGCCGCTGCTGGTGGTGACGTCCTCGGCCTGGCTGCGCCAGGCGCTGTCGCGCAGCCCTGCCGCCCTGGTCCGGTCCCACGGCAGCCTGCCGGTGTAGCCGTACAGCCCGCCGGTCTCCTCGTGGGCGCTGCGGTCCGGCCCGAACTGGCCGACGGCGACGTGGCCGAGCAGGGGCGGCGGCAGGTCGCCGAGGTCGGCCCGGACCCGGTAGGCCGCGTGGTTGGCGGCCGCCCTGGCGAGGGCGGGCAGGGTGCTCGCGGAGGCGGCGGGCACGCCGGCCCGCGCCCGCGCGGCGTTCAGCAGCGCGTAGCAGCCGGCGCCGGACTCGGCGTGCGCCGCCGGGCCGGGCACGGCCGGCCAGGACAGCAGGGTCGCGGCCAGCACGAGCAGGCGGGCGGGCGCGCGCACGGGCGGCTCCTGGAGGCTGTGGACGGGGCCGAGCGACCGCATCCGGGGTCGTTTACGATGGCCTCGATCGGCTAATGCCCTTCAGCGCCAAGGATCGGACGGCGAAACCACCCGGCCGGATGGTCCCTGGGTGGTCCCCCTGGCCGGTCGCCATGGCCCAGGTGGACAGGCGCGCGGCCCCTTGGGGCATCATGGTGGGTCTGGTCCGGACCGATGGAGGCGAGTGGTTGAAGATCCTGGTCACTGTCAAGCGCGTGCCGGACACGGCCGCCGATAAGCGGCTGGACCCCAGCGACAAGACCCTCGACCGCGAGTCGGTCGAGACGATCCTGAACCCCGTCGACGAATACGCGGTCGAGGAGGCCCTGCGCCTGAAGGAGAAGGTCGGCGGCGAGGTGGTCGTGCTCTGCATGGGCCCGGAGCCGGCGCTGCCGGTGATCCGCAAGGCGCTGTCGATGGGCCCGGACGCGGCCGTGCACGTGCACGACGACGCCCTCCACGGCGCCTGCGTGCTCGGCACCGCCAAGGTGCTGGCCGCGGTCGTGCGACAGGTCGAGCCCGACATCGTCCTGTCCGGCTCCGAGTCGACCGACGCGCGCACCTCGCTGGTGCCCAGCGCCCTGGCCGAGTACCTGGGCTGGCCCGGCCTGACCGGCGCCAAGCAGCTGGAGGTGGACGGCGGCACGGTTCGCATCCAGCGGGAGACCGAGGCCGGCTACGACGTCCTGGAGGCCGACGGGCCTGCTGTCGTCGCCGTGGTCAAGGGCATCAACGAGCCCCGCTACCCCTCCTTCAAGGGGATCATGGCGGCCAAGAGCAAGCCGGTCACCGAGTACGGCCTGGCCGACCTGGGGATCGACGCCGGCGAGGTCGGGGCGGCCGGCGCCACCACCGAGGTCGTCGACTTCGCCCCCCGCCCGCCGCGGCAGGCGGGGCAGCAGCTCAAGGACCCGGGCGACGGCAGCGCCGCCACCGAGCTGGCGGAGTTCCTGGTCGCGCAGAAGTTCATCTGAGACGGGAGGGCGTTGGATGGCTGCGGTGCTCGTACTGGTTGAGCACGACGACGGCACGCCCAAGAAGGTCACCTACGAGATGCTGGCCAAGGCGCGCCAGCTGGGCGAGCCGGCGGCGGTGTTCGTGGGCGACGGGCTGGACGCCGCCCGCGACGGCCTGGGCAGGCACGGGGCCGCCACCGTCTACGTGGCCGCCGGCGAGGGATGGACCAACCGGCTGACCCTGCCGGTCGCCGATGCGCTGGCCGCCGCCGCCGACCGCGCCGAACCGGCCGCCGTGCTGGTCTCCGCCAGCCCGGCGGGCAAGGACGCGGGCGCGCGGCTGGCTGCCCGCAAGGGCTGGGGGATGCTGGCCGACATCACCGACCTGGACGGCGAGCTGGTCGCCACCCAGAGCGTCTTCGGCGGGACCACCACCGTCCACTCCAGGGT
>DASQWY010000163.1:0-19317 GCA_035640005.1 Actinomycetes bacterium | reverse complement strand
GCCAGCGCTCGTCGATGGTGCCGTCGCAGGGCGTCACCAGGATGCAGACGCCGCCCTCACGCAACGGCGGCTTGTCCCCGACGTACTCGCGGATGCGGGCGTTGGCCTGCACCAGCGACATCAGCGGGTTGTTGACCGTGTCGTAGAAGATGCCCCACCAGGGCGCGCCGGCGACGAAGACGTCCACCTGCTCGGGGATGTCGATGATCTTCTCCCGGTCGGCGAAGGCGAACGCCGGCTCCCGGATCGAGGCCCCGTCCCCGGCGTGCACGCCCGCGAAGGCGGCGTTGGAGTTCACCGAGCCCTCGACGTAGAAGATCTTCTTGCCGGTGGCCTGCTCGACGAAGCTGGCCACCGACGCCTTGTGCTTCATGAACAGCTGCTTGCGGGCCTCGGAGGCCATCGAGTCGCGGTGCTCGTGGACCCGGTACGAGTGGTGGGTCATGATGCTGGCGGCGCTGCCGAGGCCGACGGTGACGCCCTGCCCGCCGCCGAGGTAGCCCCCCCAGATCGAGGGGAGACCGGTCCAGCCGCTCATGTAGATGACCAGGTCGGAGTTGACGACGCAGTCGTTCATCTCGACCAGGTCCCCGTACTCGGTGACGCCCAGGTCGACCAGGTGCTCGGGGTCGTCGGCGTCGTGCGGCCGGATGCGGCTGCTGGCCCAGCCGGTCGGCCAGAAGCGGTCGATCACCGCCGGCGGCAGGATGTGGAACGGCGAGGGGTACGGCGGGTTGATGGCACGGCCCACCTTGGACAGGTAGAGCTCGCCGCGGGTCACCTTGGGGTGCAGCCCGCCCGCGATCACGAAGCGGACGTTGCGCTCGTCGACGCCGGCCTCCCGCAGCTCCTCCAGCACGACGTCGACGGCGGTGGGGAAGCCCATCCAGTCGTTGACCGCGATGGTGACCTTGCTGGCGCTGTCGACCTGGTCGGCCAGCGGCGCCGTCCCCAGGGGGTTGCGGATGGCGTCGCGCACCGCCTGGACCGGGTCCTCGAGCGCCGGGGGGATGCGGTCGGGGTCGGTGCCCTCCACCACGATCGCGGAGTCCGGCACCTCGATCTCCCACGCCGCCTCGCGGCCGTACTCGATGCCGTCAACCTTCATCGCGACCTCCCTCGGTGCGCGCTCACCTGTCCACGTCCTCCCAGGTGCCGGGCGTCCGCTGCCCGGCCCACCGGTAGGGGGTGGAGCCGACCCCGTACAGCAGCGCGAAGCAGAAGCCCCAGAACACCGTGTGCCATCCCCACACCTGCGCCTCCAACAGCGCGGTCGCGTGGTCGGCGAAGGCGGCGTCGAAGATCGCGGCGGCGACCCAGGCCAGCAGCGCGGCCCACCCGATCACGCCCAGCACCGCCAGGGTGCTGCCCCACGGCTGGCGGATGCGGCTGAACGGCCAGCACTGGATGCAGGCCAGCACCCCGTAGTTCAGTCCGCACCACAGGGCGAAGAAGATCCCCCACTGCGGCGTCGGGCCGCCGACCGACCAGGGCCCCACCTTGGCGCTGCCGTCCCAGGCGCCGAAGGCGCTGGACACCACGATCGCCAGCCCGGTGAGGGCGACCAGGATCGCCCAGGCGTACAGGCTCTTGGTCGGCTGCCGCACGCGGCGCAGCAGGTACGCGAAGCCGCCGGTCACCAGCAGCGTCTGGATGAAGCCGAACCAGAACGGCGGGATCCACACGAACGTCCGCGCGATCAGCCACGTGCCGGCGATCCAGATGACCGCATTCAGCGCCGTGCGCCGGCCGGGATCCAGGTCGGGCAGGTGCGCGTCCTCGCCGATGAAGCTGGTCGCCGCGATCCACCACCACAGCGTCGCGATGATCGGGAACGACCAGGCGACCATGTTGAAGCCGAACACGCCCGAGAACACCGTCCAGAAGGCGAACGCCAGCGCCAGCGCCAGCAGCAGCAGCAGCGTCGCCCGCGTGGTGGGGTTCGCGACCCGGTGCAGCGGCCGGTACCCGGCCAGCGCGAAGCTGGTGGCGATGGCGGCGCCGACCAGCATCGTCCCGATGCTCATCAGCGGGGTCGGGCCGACGTCCAGCGCGTCGAACAGCGCCCGCAGCGCCAGGTAGGAGACGGTGGCGCCGACGAGGATGCCGGCGACCCAGGGAACCCCGGGGACGGCCCTCGGAAGGGAGCCGGCAGGCGCCTGCGCGGCGTCGGTGCGTGCGACGGGTTCCGAAATGGGTTCCGAAACGGCCTCGGTCATGCCCTCACCCCCACGGCCAGTGATCGGCGCGGCGACCTTCCTTTTGTGCGGTTGTACGTTGACGGGGCGGGCGGCGCCATATCGGCGCCGGAGCAAAGGAAGGGCCAACCCTTATCCCCGCGTGCCCACCATGCCCTGGTGGCCGAGCCGCAGGATCTTGAGGGCCAGCTGCAGGTTGAACCGGTCGTCCTGGCGGTCGAACCGTAGCCCGGTGAGGCTCTGCATCCGCTGGAGGCGGTAGCGCATCGTCTTGGGATGGACGAACAGCAGCTCGGCCGCCCGGTGCAGGTTGCAGTCGGCCGCCAGGTACGCCTCGATGGTGGGGACCAGGCTGGTGCGGTGGGTCCGGTCGTAGTCGAGCAGGACGCCGAGCGTGCGCTCGACGAACCGGTCCAGGTCGCCACGGTCCGAGGGGGTCAGGAGGAACTGGAGGACGCCCAGCTCGTCGAAGACCATCACCGGCTGCTGCGGCAGGGCGGTGGCCGCCAGCGCGTAACGCGCCTGCCGGAAGCCCTCCGGGTACTCCAGCACGGACTCCACGACCCCCCCGACCCCGGCGGCCGCCCGCAGCGTTGGTGATTCCACCGCCGAGACCGCCAGCTCCCCCAGCCGGCGGGCGTGGTCGGCCTCCTCGCCGCGGGGCAGCGGCGCCAGCAGCGCGAACAGGTCGCCGCGGTGGGCGGTCACCCTGGTCGGGCTGAGCTGGCCGAGCCGCTGCAGGAGCGCCTGCCCGATGCGGCCCCTGGCCCGCTCGACCTGCTCGGCCGACCAGCGCTCCGAGCGCATCAGCTGCTCCCAGCCGTCCACCCGCACCAGCACCACCCGGGCGCGCTTGGGGAGCGCGCGCTGCATCTGGCGGGCGCGGACCAGCGCCTCGGCCTCGTCGGTGACCCGGCCCTCCAGCAGGTCCCAGACGAACTCCGTCTCCAGCCGGCGGGTCGCCGCGGCGGCGGCCTCCTCGCGCGCCACCAGCAGGGCGCAGACGGTGGCCGCCTGCTCGGCGGCGACCAGGTCGCCGCTGGAGGGGTGGGCGTCGAGGCCGACCGCCAGCAGGCCCCACTCGACCCTGGCGGCCTGGATGGGGACCACGATCGTCCAGCGCGGCTGGCCCTCCGACGGCTCCAGCAGGTAGGAGGCCCCCTCGGCCAGCTCGGGGCGCCGGCGCCGCCAGGCCTGCACCAGCCGGACCAGCCGCTCGTCGTCGGCGGCCTGCGGCGCGATCGGCCGCCCCTCCTCGCCGACCACCACGACCTGGCCGCCGGTCAGGGACCGCAGCGACCGGACGACCTCGCCCATGTCCGCGCCCTCCACGGCGATCTGGGTGAGCTCCCGATGGATGCGCAGCGCCCGTTCGGCCTCCTGGTAGCGCGCCTCCAGCTCCCGGTGGGCGTCCTGCAGCCTGGCGGCGGCGTCCCGTTCCGCCTGGTCGACGCGGGCCTTCTCGACCGCGACCGTCGCCAGGTCGGCCAGGGCGGTCATCACGCGGGCGTCGGCCTCGGTGAAGATCGACCGCCGCCGCCGCCACGCGCACACCACCCCGACGGTGCGGTCGCCGACCCGCATCGGCGCGCAGAGGCCGGACTGGGTGCCCTCCTTGCTGGCGATGCTGAGGAACTCCTTGGTGATCGACGGGTCGGTGGTCCAGTCGTCGACGCGGTGCAGCTGCCTGGTGGAGAACACCTTGCCGGCCAGTCCCTGGCCGCGCCGCACCCGGAGCCTGGCCGTCTCGACGGTGCGGTGCCCCACCACCGAACGCATCTCCAGGCACTCCCCGGCGGCGTCGACCAGGAACAGGCCGGCGATGTCGGCCCGCAGGACCTGGGAGGTGGCGTTGGCGATCGCCAGCAGGACCTCCTCGAGGTCGCGGGACCCCAGCAGCTTGGTGGCCACGCCGTACAGCGCGGCGAACGCCTCCTGCGAGCGGTCGCTGGCCTGCGCGCCGAGGACGGCGAGGATCCGCAGCGCCCGCAGCTCCTCGAGGTCGAAGGGGGCCTCGCGCCGCTCGCGCGCGACCACCAGGTCGGCGCCGGCGCCGAACGGCACGGTCGCCGCCGGCCGCTCGGTCAGCAGCCCGGGGCCCTCCGGCGGCCGCAGCACCGGCAGCTCGATCGCGCCGGTGGCGAACAGCACCTTCGGCCCGTCGCTGTGCCAGCGCACCAGCGCGGCCGAGCGGCTGGCGGTCAGGGTCGAGGCGGCGGCCAGGACCGCCTCGGCCACCCGCTCGGGACCGACGGCCGACGCCTCCAGGATCGACTCGACCGCGACCGTCCAGGCCGCGCCTCGTGGGGCCACCGACGCCGGGGCCACCCCCTTCGCCTCTATCTCATCCCGCCCTAGAGTGATGGAAATCTTATCTCCAAGGGGGAAGCGAGGGGGCTGCCGGGGTTCCTACAGTTGCGCGGAGCACCAGGAACGCGAGCGGGGGTCGTCGCATGGACATCTCGGGTCAGCGCCTGAACCTGGCGCAGTGGTACGACGTCATCGAGGCGGCGTTGCGGGACCCGCACGCCGAGCCGATCTTCAACCTGCGGGAGGACGACCCTCACCCCTACGACGCGATCTTCGTCGGCGGCGGTGCCGGGGGCCGGTTCGGCGCCGCCTACCTGCGGGCGATGGGCGGCCGGCCGCTGATCGTCGACGCCTGGCCCTTCCTGGGCGGCAGCTGCCCGCACCAGGCCTGCGTCCCCCACCACCTGTTCTCGGACGTGGCCGCGGAGCTGGACCTGTGGCGCTGGTTCTCGGGCCAGCTGTTCTTCCCGGAGTGGGATCCCGCCCGCGCCAGCATCCTGGACGTCATCCGGCTGTTCCTGCGCGGCAGGTCCAGCGCGCACGCGTTCATGAACTGGCAGACCAAGGAGCAGCTGGACGTCGAGTACGTCCTGAACGCGCCCGCGCGGCTGGTCGACCCCGCCACCGTCGAGGTCGGCGGCCGCCGGTTCGAGGCCCGCAACCTGGTCCTCGGGCTGGGCGCCCACTCCAGGCATCCCGACATCCCAGGGATCGACCTGCCCGGCGTGTTCGACTTCGTCAGCCTGGTCGAGGAGCTGGACTACGAGCCCGGCCGCTGCGTGATCATCGGGGGCGGCAAGACGGCGCTGGAGTACGGCTCGTTCTTCCAGGCCACCGGCTGCCAGACCGCGATCGTGAGCAGGTCGCCGCTGATGCGGACCCCCAGCCTGCACCACGTCGACGAGGACCTGCGGCGCTACGTGGTCGACGGCATGCGCAAGCGGGGCATCGAGATCCTGGAGGGCGCCGAGCCGGTCGCGATCCGGGGCTCCGGGAAGGTGGAGCGGGTGCTCGTGCGCCTGCCCGGCGGCGAGACGGTCGAGCTGGAGACCGACTTCGTGTTCGTGGGCACGGGGGAGCGGCCCAACTCCGCGATGGCGCGGGATGTGCTCGGTGTGGCCGTCGGCGCGCAGGGGGAGGTGCTGGTCGACAAGTCGATGCGGACCAGCGTGCCCAACGTGTACGCCATCGGCGACCTGGTCGGCGCCCCGATGGAGATGTTCAAGGCCCGCAGGTGCGGGGTGACCGCCGCCAAGAACATCATGGGCGAGCCCGCCGAGTTCGACTTCAGCGAGTACCCCGACTTCCTGCACACCACCTACGAGGTCACCTGGGTGGGCCTGACCGAGCAGGAGGCCAGGGAGCGGTTCGCCGACGTCGCCATCATCCAGATGCCACCCTACGTCGAGGACCTCGACACCGAGCACCTGCCGCTGCCGTGCGCCGAGCGCACCATGCTGTACGCCTTCGCCAAGCCGGAGCTCAGCGGCTTCCAGAAGCTGGTGATCGACAGCCAGTCCCGGCGCGTGGTCGGTGCCCACCACGTCGGCTACGGCGCCAAGGACGCCTTCCAGTACCTGGACCACCTGATCCACCGTCCCGAGGGGCTGACGATCGACGAGCTCGGGAACATGAACGAGCTGTTCCTCAACCCCGAGCACTTCGTCCAGCTGTCGCGCCTGCGGGCCGGCCGCTCCGAGCTGGTGAACCTGTAGCCCGGGCTACGGGCGGCGAGGGGGGCCCAGCTCGACCAGGACGGCGTTGTGGCTTCCCTGGCGGTAGCCCTCCAGGTCGAGGGTGACGTAGCGGAAGCCGGCCGCCTTCAGGGCCTCGACGACCTGCGTGCGGTGCTGCAGGAGCTGCCCGATGCTGTCGGCGTCCGTCTCGATCCTGGCCAGGTCGCCGCCCTGGTCGCGCACGCGCAGCTGCCGCGTGGCCAGGTCGAGCGCTCGCAGCGACTGCTCCGCCTGCTCGACCCGCCGCAGCGCCTCCGGGGTCACCGGCACGCCGTAGGCCAGGCGGGAGGACAGGCAGGCGGCGGCGGGCTTGTCCCAGGTCGGCAGGTCGAGCTCGCGGGACAGCCAGCGGATCTCGGGCTTGGAGAGCTCGACCTCGACCAGCGGCCAGCGGCCGCCGAGCTCGCCGACCGCCCGCTGTCCCGGCCGGTGGTCACCGAGGTCGTCGGTGTTGACGCCGACCATGATCTCCCTGCGGCCGGTGGCGGCGGAGATCGCCCGCAGCGCACGCATGAGGGCGTCCTTGCAGAAGTAGCAGCGGTCGGCGCCGTTGCGCACGTACCGCTGGTCGTCGAGCTCGCCGGTGGCCACCACCTGGTGGCGGAGGCCGAGCCTGCGCGCCAGCTCGGTGGCCTCGCGGAGCTCGGCGCGCGCCAGCGAGGGCGAGTCCGCCGTCACCGCGCAGGCTCGCTCGCCGAGCGCCTGGTGGGCCACGAACGCCAGGAAGGTGCTGTCGGCCCCGCCGGAGAAGGCGACCAGGGCCCCGTCCATGCCCGCCAGCAGCCGGCGCAGCCGCGAGAGCTTGTCGCGGGCCGTCCGCTCGTCGACGTCCACGGCCGGATGCTATCCGACGCGGCCCGCGGGGGCGTTGTCCGTGCTCGATAACCGTTGCGGCGGCATATGCTCCTGGTGGGATATGGCAACGCCGATCGGCTCCGATGACCATGTGCGCGCATGGGATCGCTCGAGACGGCTGGCATGACCACCGACGGCGTCCGCGGCCTGCTGGCATCGGTCGCCAGTGGACGGCTGTCGGTCAAGGAGGCGGAGGCGCGCCTTGCGCACCTCCCGTTCGAGGATCTCGGCTTCGCCCGGGTCGACCACCACCGGACGGTCCGCGGCGCCGGACCCGAGGTGGTCTACGCCCGTAGCAAGACGCCGGCGCAGGTCGCCGCGATCGCCACCGCCCTGCTGCGTCGCGAGGGCGCCCCCGTGCTGGTCACCAAGGCCGGCGACGCCCACGCCCGCGCGGTGCTGGCCGACCATCCCGACGCCCGCTGGTACCCCCGGTCGGGCATGCTCGTCCTGCGTCGCGCCGCCGGCGGGCCGTCCGGAACGGTGCTGGTGGTGTCCGCCGGAACCGGTGACCTGGCGGCGGCCGAGGAGGCCTCGGTCACGGCGGCGGCGTTCGGCTGCCACGTCGAGCCGCTGGCCGGCGTCGGCGTCGCCGACCCAGCTCGCCTGTTCGAGGAGGCCGGGCGCCTGCGGCGGTCGGCCGTGCTGATCGTGGTGGCCGGCATGGACGGCGCGCTGCCGTCGCTGGCCGCCGGCCTGTTCGGCGGCCCGGTGATCGCCGTGCCGACCAGCGCCGGCTACGGCGCCGCCTTCGAGGGGCTGGCCGCGCTCCTGGGGATGCTCAACTCGTGCGCGCCCGGCGTCAGCGTGGTCAACATCGACAACGGCTTCGGCGCCGGCGTGATCGCGGCCCGCATCCTACGGCCGGGCCGTCACGGCCGCTGATCGCCGGCCGGAGCGGTCCCGTCCGGGCGGCGCCCGAGCTCCTGGCGGACCAGCCGGGTCCCCTCCACCAGGCTGCGCAGCTTGCGGAAGGCCAGGTCGCGGACCAGCTGGTACAGGCCGCAGTCGGTGCTCACCACCAGCCGCTCGGCCGGGATGTAGTTGAGCGCCTCCCGGATGCGCCCGGCGACCTCCTCGGGCGTCTCCACGTGGGGGTTCATGACCTCGACCACGCCGATGCCAAGCTGCTTTCCCGCACGTCCCACCCAGCTCGAGAGGATGTCCATCTCCGCCATGCGGGGGCGAGCGGTCTCCATGTGGATCTCGGTCCAGTCGATCGGCCGGTCGCTCTTCAGCAGGTCGCCGAGGCAGGCGGCGTTGACCTCCGGGTACAGGCAGTCGAACTCCCGGGCGTTGCCGTAGCACATGTGCCAGACGAGATGGGCCGTGATGCCCCGGGCCGCCCGGTTCATCACCTCCACCGTCCAGTCGTCCCTGCCGCCGGACCACAGGTAGCTCGGCTCGGTCAGCTGGATGACCGAGGCGCCCTGATCGGCGAGCCACCTGAGCTCCAGGTTGAACGCGTCGGCGATGTCCGCCCGCAGCGCCTCCGCGTCGCCGTAGTACTGGTCGTCGCACCAGGCGGCCACGAAGGCCGGGCCGGAGTTGATGTTGATCTTGATCGCCTTGTCGGTCGCCTGCTTCATCGCCTCGAGGGCGGGGCCGAAGATGGGCCGCACCCAGCGGATCCTCTGGTAGACGATCGGCCGGAAGTACTGCTCCATGCCCGGCATCGGTCCCGGCGGCCCGTAGGGGCGGAAGCCCTGCAACCGCAGGGGCACCAGCAGCATCTGCACCTTGTCGTAGGGTGTCTCGCCCTGGAAGTACTGGTTGCCGTCGGTGACGATGTCCAGCCCGGCGAGGTCCTGGTCCTTCACGCACAGGCGCACCGCGTCCTCGTACAGGGTCCGCTGGTAGGCGTCCACGTAGTCGAGCTCGGTCACCGACTCGCGCAGCACCGACCCGCGCAGCCACAAGGGCCTGGGCCAGGACCCCACCATGGTCGTCGGGAGCAGGACGTCCCTTCCGTTGACCTCCACGGACGCTCGCTCCCTCGCTCAGTGGATCAGCGGCGGCAGGTGGTGGGCCGCCTCCTTGTGGGCCGCTCGCGGGGCCAGCTCGTCGACCGGGCGGAACAGGTCCAGGGTGTCGGCCCGGAGCCCCACCCGAAGGGTCTCCAGCGCCAGGGCGTCGTAGGGCTGGACGTTGCCGAGGTTGACGTTGGGCCCGAGCTGCCGGATGAACCAGGCCTGCTGCTCCTTGCGCGGGGCCTCGAACACCACCATGCCCGTCGGGAGGACGTCGACGATGGCCTGGACCATGTCCTCCCGCACCGTTCCGTCCGCCCGGTACAACCCGACCGTCCCGCTCTCGCGCGCCTCGGCGATCAGCAGGGACGCCCCCGCCTCGAGGTCGCCGACCATCTCCGCCACCCACTCCGCGGCGACCACGGCACGGGTGGGATCCTTGGAGCCCACCTCGGCGATCACCCGGAACTCCCGCGCCAGGGTCCGGATGATCGCCTGCTTGCGCTCGACGGGCATGTCCAGCGCGCCGTCGGAGACCTCCACGTGCTCGATGTCGAGCCGGTGCAGCCAGCTCACGTACTCGGCGAGCCGGCCCTGGTGGACCGCGATCTCGAACAGGGTGCCCCCCAGGCAGGCGTGGATGCCGGCCTCCCGGCACATCGCCACCTTGGCCTTCACCCCGTTCGACACGTAGGCGGTGCCCCAGCCGAGCTTCAGGAAGTCGATGTAGGAGCCGGCCGTCTCGATCAGCGACTGCAGCTCGACCCGGGACAGGCCCTTGTCGATCACGTGGCTCAGGCCGGTGGTCCTGGGCTTGCTCGTCCGTTCCGGCAGCGAGAGGAAGCCGGGATCGATCTGTGCCACGAGCTCACCACCACCCCAGATGGACACCCTAGTGTTTCCCGTCCATCCGTAGACGGCCTTCTCTCCGCGGGATAAAGTCGGGCGGTCAGCTTACGCCTTGCGAACCAGAGACCCCTGCCGAGGAGCGGTTCGGCGCCGGTCGAGGCGAGGGGGTAGCGCCGTGGCTGTCCAGGCCCCACTCTCCTCGGTCGCCGAGGTCGCCGGCGACATCGTCCGCCACCTTGACCTGGAGTCGACCCTCCTGTCGATCCAGAACGCCGCCCTCGACCTGCTCGGCGCCGACATCGTCGGCATCCTGCTGGTCGACGAGGAGGGTGGGGAGGTCCTGCGGATGCGGGCCTGCGCCGGCCACCGCACCGTGCACACCGCCCACCTGGAGGTGCGCCGGGACCAGGGCGTGGCCGGCAAGGTGTTCGAGACCGGCAGGCCCTACCGGGTGGACGACTACCCCTCCGACACCTCGATCTCCCGGCACTTCTCCTCGATCGCCGAGCAGGAGGGCAAACGCTCGGCCCTCGGCGCGCCGATGACCGTGGGGGGCAAGGTCATCGGGACCTTGATGGTGTGGAGCCGCCGACCCTCGGCGTTCACGCAGGCCCATACCGACACCCTCGTCAACCTGGCCAACCTCGCCACCATCGCGCTCGAGAACGCAAGGCTCTACGAGACCGAGCGTCAGGCGGCCCGCACGCTGGCCGAGGCCAACCAGAAGCTGGAGGAGCAGTACGAGCTCCTGCAGCGGGCGTCCAACGTCCACGAGGAGCTCACCCACCTGGTGCTGGAGGGCGGGACGCTCGGCGACCTCGTCCAGATGCTGGCGCGGCACACCGGCGGCACGGCGGCGATCCTCGGGCCGGGGCTGGAGATCCTGGCCACCTCCCCGGACGCGGAGCAGCTGGCCGATCGGGCGCGGCGCCATCTCCGGGCGGCCAGGGAGCGCCATCGAGCGGCCCCTGGGACCTCCCCCGTGCCGCCCGACGCGGTGTTCGGCCACTGGCTCCTGGTACGGGACGTGGTGGCGGGAGGGGAGCGGCTGGCCGGGCTGTGCGTCGGGCTGCCGCAACCACCCAGGAGCCTCGACACGCTGGTGCTGGAGCAGGCGGCGATCGTCTGCGCGCTCGAGCTCACCAAGCAGCGGGCGGTCCTGGAGGCCCGCGTCCGCGTGCGCAGCGACTTCCTCTGGGACCTGCTGGACGGCAACATCGGCGACGACGCCGAGGCGCTCATGCGTGCGCACCACCTCGGCTACAGCCTCCCGCAGCGGCTGCGGGTGATGCTCGCGCCCGTCCGGGGCCTCGACGACTGGGCCAGGGCGACCGAGGCCAGCGCCGACGCGGTGGACCGGCGCCAGGAGTCGCTGGTCCGGGCGGCGGAGCGACTGGCGACGGCCGCCGGCCACGGCTGTGCCTTCGCCGCCCGGCGCGGCTCCCTGATCGCCCTCCTGCTGCCCTGGTCGCCGGGGGCACCGGAGGCGGGGAGGCTCGCCGAGGACGTGCTGGAAGGGCTGGAGGAGGCCAACCCCGACCTCAGCTTCTCCGCGGGGCTCAGCGCCAGCGTCCCGCTGGGGGCCAACCTCCACCCCGCCTACCTCCAGGCCCAGCACGCCCTGTCGGCCATCCCCGTGCTGGCCTCGGGGCGAAGGGTCTTCGTCTTCGACGACCTCGGGGTGCTGCAGTTCCTGCTCGCACCCGCCGACCGGGCGGGGCTGACCGGCTTCGCCCGGAAGGTGCTCGGCCCGGTGATCGACTACGACCGCGACCACCACGCCGACCTGGTCCGGACCGTCGAGGTCTACCTGGCAAGCGACTGCAACCTGCAACGCACCGCCAAGAAGCTGTTCGTGCACCCCAAGACCGTCCGCTACCGCCTCGGCCGGGTGGAGGAGCTGGCGGCCATCAGCCTCGGGTCCCAGCAGGACCGCTTCGACGCCCAGATGGCGGTCAGGATCGTGCGCGTGCTGTCCCTGGGCGACGGCGACGGCCCTACAGCTGGCGCTGCGCCTGCCGCGCCGCGATGAGCAGCGGGTCCCAGACGGGCGCGAAGGGCGGCGCGTAGCTCAGGTCGAAGCTGCCGAGCTCGTCGACGGTGGCGCCGGCGTGCAACGCCGCCGCGACCACGTCGACGCGCTGGGCGACGCCCTCGGTCCCGGCGAGCTGCGCCCCGAGCAGCCGCCCCGTCCCCCGCTCGGCGACCAGCTTGACCTTGAGCGGCTGGCTGCCCGGATAGTAGTGGGCCCGCGAGCGGTGCACGATCGTCGCCGCCGCCGCGTCGAGTCCGGCCCGGGCGGCCTCCGCCTCCGACAGCCCGGTGCGGCCGACCTGCAAATCGAAGACCTTGACCGCCGCGGTCCCCACCACCCCCGCGAACGACTCGGCGCGCCCGGCGATGTTGGCCGCCGCCACCCGCCCCTGCTTGCTCGCGACGGTGCCGAGGGGAACACAGGAGCCCTCGCCGTGGAGGCGGTGGCGGGTCTCGGCGCAGTCGCCGGCCGCCCACACGTTGGGCACCTTGGTGCGCATGCCATCGTCGACGGCCACCGCGCCCCTGACGCCGAGCGGCACGCCCGCCTCGACCGCCAGCGAGTTGTCCGGGCTCACCCCCACCCCCACCACGACCATGGCGGCCTCGATCGCGTCGACGCCCGCCACCACCCGGCCGACCCGGCCGTCACCCTCGATCCGCTCGACCGGGCAGGAGCGGCGCAGGTCCACCCCCGCCTTCAGCAGCTCCGCCTCGACGTCCTCGGCGATCTCCTGGTCCACCAGCGGCAGGACGTGCGGCAGCAGCTCCAGCAGGGTGACCTGCAGACCCCGTTCCCGCAGGGCCTCCGGCATCTCCAGGCCGATGTAGCCGCCGCCGACGATCACGGCCCGCTCGGGGCGCTCGACCTCGATCCACTTCCGGATCGCCAGCCCGTCCTCGACGGTGCGCACCAGGAAGACGCCGGGAAGGTCCATGCCGGGGAACGGCAGCTTGGCCCGACCGCCGGTGGCGAGCAGCAGCTCGTCGTAGGGTTCCTGCAGCTCCTGTCCCGTTTGCAGCGCTCGCACCTGCACCCGCCCGGCGGCCACGTCCACCCCCTCCACCTGGTGGTGGAGACGGACGTCGATGCCGTCCTTGCCCAGGTCCTCCGGGGTCCTGGCGATCAGGGCGGTGTGGTGGGGGACCACCCCGGCGACCAGGTACGGCAGGCCGCAGGCCGAGTAGGAGCAGAAGCCGGTGCGCTCGAAGACCAGGATGTCGAGGTCGGCGTCCATCCGCCGGGCCCTGGCCGCAGCGCTGAGGCCGGCGGCCACCCCGCCGACCACCACCAGGCGCCTGCATCCGGACATGCGGTTGCATGAGAGCACCCACGGGCGCGCGTTCCAGCGCCAAACGCCGGGGCCCTTTTGCTCCACAGGAGCACATGCCCGCAGGTGAGCTCGGACGTAAGCTGCCTTCGTGGGCAAGCTCGACGGCAAGATCGCCATCGTCACCGGAGCCGGCTCGGGGATCGGCCGCTCGGCGGCCCTCCTCTTCGTCGAGGAGGGCGCGCAGGTGGCCGTCGTGGACCTCCGAGAGGAGGCCGCCCGGGCGGTCGCCGACGAGATCGCCGGCGCGGGCGGCAAGGCCGTCGCGATCGCCGCCGACGTCTCGGTGGCGCGGGACGCCGCCCGGATGGTGGAGACGGCAGTGGGCGAGCTGGGCGGGCTCCACGTCCTCTACAACAACGCGGGCGTCGGCAGCCAGGGCGGCGTGGTCGAGGGGACCGAGGAGGACTGGGACCGCTGCCTGGAGGTAAACGCCAAGGGCGTCTTCCTCTGCTCCAAGTTCGCGGTGCCCGAGCTGGAGGCCGCCGGCGGGGGCGCGATCGTCAACCAGGGATCGGTGGCCGCCCTGGTGGGGATCCGCAGCGCGGCCGCCTACTGCGCGGCCAAGGGGGCGATCGTGGCCCTCAGCCGGGCCATGGCGGTCGACCTGGCCCCTCGGCGCATCCGGGTGAACTGCCTCTGCCCGGGGACGGTGGTCACCCCGCTGATGGAGCCGATGATGCGGGAGCGGGGCGGGGGCGACGTCGAGCGCGGCATCGAGTTGACCATCCCGAAGTACCCGCTCGGCCGGCTCGGGACGACCGAAGAGATCGCCCGCGTCGCGCTCTTCCTGGCCAGCGACGACGCCGCCTTCGTCACCGGCGCCGTCTACGCCGTCGACGGCGGCATGACCGCCCAGTAGCGGAGGCAAGGAGATGGCCTTCACCGAGCCCGACAAGCTCGTCAGCCTCGAGGAGGCCGCCGGCCACGTCGCCGACGGCGACGTCGTCGCCCTCGGCGGGGCCCTCTCCTACCGGGAGCCGATGGCGCTGGTGCGCGAGCTGGTCCGCGCAGGCCGGCGGGACCTCCACCTGGTCGGCTCCGCCCACGGCATCGACGTCGACCTGCTGGTCGGGGCGGGCGCCGTTCGCGTCCTGGAGGAGAGCTACGTCGGCTACGAGCAGGACTTCGGGCTGGCCCCCGCCTACCGGCGGGCGGCCGAGTCGGGGACCCTGGTGCTGCGGGAGACCTGCTGCTACACCCTGCTGCAGCAGCTTCGGGCGGCCGAGTACGGGATCCCCTTCATGCCGGTGCGGGGGATCCTCGGGACCGGCATCCACCGCCTGCACCCCGAGTACGGCGAGGTCCGCTGCCCCTTCACCGACCAGCGGCTGGTGGCCGTCCCGGCCCTGGCCCCCGACGTGGCGCTGATCCACGGCCTGCTGGCCGATCGGCGCGGCAACGTCCACCTGGCGCGGCCGCTGGTGCTGGACGAGCGCTTCACCTTCGCCTCCAGGAAGGTGGTGGTGACGGTGGAGCGCATCGCCTCGCAGTCCGAGGTCGCCGAGGCGGGGGTGGTGCTGCCCTACTTCGCGGTGACGGCGGTGGTGGAGGCGCCCTACGGCGCGCACCCGACCTCCTGCTACCCGCACTACACCTACGACCGGGCCCACCTGGGCGAGTGGGTCAAGGCCGCCGCGGCCGACGAGGGCGTCCGCCAGTACCTGGACCGCTACGTGATGGGGCCCGGCGGCGAGGAGGGCTACCGCGGGACCGTGGGCGAGGGCAGGCTGCGGGAGCTGGGCGAGTGGTCGGTCTCCGACGAGCGCTGGAAGGACCTGCTCTCATGAGCGCCGAGTTCACCATCGACGAGTGGCTGTGCATCGCCCTGGCCGACACCATCCGGGACCGGGAGGTCGTCTTCCACGGCTTCGGCAGCCCCTGCGCCGCCATCGCCATGCACGTGGCCAAGCGCACCCACGCCCGCCACATGGTGCTGGTGGAGGGGTCGACCTACGCGCTCGACCCCGACCCGGCGTTCCTCCCGCCGACCTCCAACGACTGGTCGATCATGCGGCGGGCGGCCCACGTGCTCCGCTTCGAGGAGCTGTTCGACCTCGCCGCCAGGGGCGGGGTGGACCGGATGTTCCTGTCGGGCGGGCAGATCGACCCCTACGGCAACACCAACGTCACCGCCATCGGCTCGCTGGACACCCCCAAGGTCAAGCTCGGCGGTGGAGGCGGCGGCTGCAACCTCTCGGCCACCGTGGGGACCCTGACCCTGTGGGCGACCCACCACCGCTCCGGGCGGACCCTGATCGAGCGCTGCGACGTCGTCACCGACCTGGGGCACGTGACCCCCGAGGGCACCCGCGAGCAGCTGGGGTTCCCGGGTGGTGGGCCGCAATGGCTGGTGAGCGAGCTGGGGTTGTTCGACTTCCCCGACGGCCGCGCCCGGCTGCGCCAGCTCTACCCCGACGTCTCCCTCGACGAGGTGCGCGCGGCCACCGGCTTCGAGCTCACGGTGCACCCCGGGCTGCGGACGCTCCCCCCGCCCGACCCGGCGGCCATCGCCCTCGTCCGCCGGCTGGATCCGCTCGGCGTGCGGCGCCGTGAGTTCTCCGAGCAGGAGCTGCACCGCCGCTTCCGGTGGTCCGACGGCGGCGCCTCCTGCGCCGCCTGCACCTGACCGCCCATGACCGGGGTAGTCCTCGAGCGCGTCTTCAACCCCGGCAGGGTCGCGGTCGTCGGCGCCTCGGACCGGCCGGGGAAGATGGGGACCTCCTTCATGCGCAACCTGGCCAGCTTCGCCGGCGAGGTCGTCCCGGTGACCAGGTCGCAGGAGACGGTGGACGGCCGCAAGGCCTACCGCCGCCTCCAGGACATCCCCGGCGGCGTGGACCTGGCGGTCCTGGTCGTGCCCGCCGCGGCGGTTCCCGAGGTGATGGCCGATGCCGCGGCGGCGGGTGTCGCCGCGGCGATCGTGATCTCCGGCGGGTTCGCCGAGACCGGTCCGGAGGGGGCCGCGCTCCAGCGGGCGGCGCTCGAGGCCGCCCACGCCGGCGGGGTGCGGGTGGTGGGGCCCAACTGCTTCGGGGTGCAGAACTGCAACGCCGGCCTCAACGCGTCGATGGCGACCGGCACGCCCCCGGCGGGCGGGGACATCGCCCTCGCCACCCAGTCGGGCGCCTACGGGATGGCCATCTACACCCTCGGCCTCGAGCAGCACCTGCGCTTCTCCAAGGTCTACGCGGCCGGCAACAAGGCCGACATCGGCGACGCCGAGGTGCTCGAGTACCTGGGGGCCGACCCCGAGTCGTCGGTGGTGTGCTGCTTCCTCGAGTCGCTCGACGAGGGGCGGGCCTTCTACGAGCGGGCCCGCGCCATCACCCCCCGCAAGCCGATCATCGTGGCCAAGACCGGGCGGACCGAGGCCGGGGCGCGGGCGGCCGCCTCCCACACCGCCGCGCTGGCCGGCAACGCCAAGGTCTGGGATGCGGCCTTCCGGCAGGCGGGCGTGCTGGTGGCCCGCAGCGGCCTGGAGATGGTCGACGCCGCCAAGGCACTGGACTGGCAGCCGGTCCCGGCGGGGCCGCGGGTCGGGATCGTGACCAACTCCGGGGGCACCGGGGTGGAGCTGACCGACCTGCTGGCCGAGGAGGGGCTGGTGGTCCCCGAGCTCACCACCGGCCTGCAGGCGCGCCTGGCGGGGAGCCTCCCCACCTACGCCAGCCCGCGCAACCCCGTGGACGTGACCCCCGACTGGGCACGCTTCGCCGAGCTGTACCCGCTTTGCCTGGAGACCCTCGCCCGCTCGGGCGAGGTGGACGCGGTCGTGCTGGTGCTGGTGCAGCGCCCGGCCCTGGACCCGGCCGTGGCCGAGGCGGTGGTCCAGACGGCCGGGCGGCTGGCGGGCGACGGGGTGGCGGTGCCCGTCTACGTCTGCTGGGTGGCGCCACGCCAGGCCCAGGGCAACGCCGACCGTCTCCAGACCGCCCGCATCCCCTGCTTCGAGTGGCCCGAGCGGACCGCCAGGGCGCTCGGCCACGCCCGGCGGTACGGCCAGTCCCGTGCCAGCAGCCGACCGCCGGCGACGGCGGCGGAGCGGCCGGCGGGCCTGCCCGCCCTCGGCACCGGGATCGTCGGCCCCACCGCCGCGGCCGAGCTGCTGCGGGCCTTCGGCATCGAGGTCGTGCCGCAGGCGCTCTGCGCCGGCGAGGAGGACGCCGCCGCGGCGGCCGCCAGGCTCGGCTATCCGGTGGTCGCCAAGGTCGCCAGCGTTCGCCTGGTGCACAAGACGGAGGCGGGCGGGGTGCGCCTGGGCCTGGCCGACGAGGCGGCGGTGCGGGCCGCGGTGCGCGACCTGCTGGCGCTGGACGCGGGCGCGCGGGTCCTGCTCCAGGCCCAGGTCTCCGGCCAGGAGGTGATCGTCGGGGGCTTCCGGGACCCGCAGGCCGGACCGGTGGTCATGGTCGGCCTCGGCGGGGTCTTCGTGGAGGTCCTGGCCGACGTCGTGTTCCGGCTGGCCCCGATCGACGAGCGGGAGGCGGCCGAGGCGCTCGGCTCGCTCAGGGGCTACCCGATCCTGGCCGGCGCCCGCGGCCGCCCGGGCGTGGACCTGGGGGCGCTGGCCACGACCTTGGCAGGGGCCTCCCGCCTGCTGGTCGCCCTGCCGGAGATCGCCGAGCTCGACCTCAACCCGATCCTGGCCACGCCCCACGCCGCGACCTCGGTGGACGCGCGGATCCTCAGCGCCCGCGCCCCCTTTGCGTAGGCGGAGGATTCGAACGTCGCTTTTGCTCTCCCGGAGCTATAGCTCACGTTGGTCGCACCACATAGCATCCGGCCTCAACCGCCGGGGCAGCCTGCCTTGAGCACGGTCCGAAAGGCGTGGGGGCATGCGCGTTGGGAACCAGGACATCCTTCTCCCTACGACCATGGTCGGCAACTACCCCAATCCCCGCTGGTACGACGGGCAGGCCTTTGCGAGGTACCCGCTGGGTGACTTCGTCCACGACGCCATCTCCCGGGAGGCCTTCGAGGACGCGGTGCTGGCGATCGTCCACGACCAGGAGGCGGCCGGGCTCGACGTCATCTCCGACGGCAAGGTCTACGGCGGCGACAGCCCCTACCTGCAGGTCGTCTACCACTACTACGAGCGGGTCACCGGCTACGAGATGCAGGGACCCCCGGTCGGCCTGCCGATCTACTCGACCGCGTTCCAGCCCACGCTGGTCGGCGAGCTCCGCCGCCGCCATCCCTTCCACACGGCGACCCTGCGGGCGGTGCGGAAGGCCACCAAGAAGCCGGTGAAGGTCTCCTACATCGGCATGCAGGTCCTCGCGCTGGCCTCCAACGACCAGTACTACAAGGACGTCAAGGACCTCGCCACCGCCTGGGCCAAGGCCTACCACGAGGACTTCCTCGAGCTGGCCGACGAGGGGGTCGACATCATCCAGATCGACGAGTTCGTCTGGCCCTACGGGATGAGCGACTGGGAGACCGAGATCTTCAACGTCGCGGTCGACGACGTCCCGGGCGTCCAGTTCTGGACCCACGTGTGCTGGGGCAACTACGGCGGGACCCCGGGCTACCTGCCCGACGAGGGCGAGCGGGAGTGGGGGGCCTGGGTGCTGGACCGCCGGCCCAAGGACGCCCCCGCACCCAACCGGGCGCACGCCATCTTCCCGCAGGCCAAGGACGCCCACATGCACGCCCTCAACTACGAGGTGGGGCGCACCGGCCCCGACGACCTGAAGCCGCTGGTCGACCACCAGTGGGACCGCGACTTCGTGGCGGGGGTCATCGACGTCAAGAGCACGATCACCGAGACGGCCGAGGAGGTCGCCGACCGCATCCGCCAGGTCCTGGAGTACGTGCCGGCGGAGCGGCTCGGCCTCACCACCGACTGCGGGATGATCCTGCTGTCCCGGATGATCGACCAGAACAAGCTCAAGGCGCTCGCCGACGGCGCCGCGATCGTCCGGCAGGAGCTGGCGCAGCAAGGCACGACGTAATCTCGCGCGACGGCGCAGGCAGCGCTCGACGACCGATGGCTGGACGCCCGCTTCCCGTCGCCGGCGAGTGGCGGGAG